>NZ_NPFP01000022.1:0-231681 GCF_002259145.1 Rhodococcus sp. 15-2388-1-1a
CACACATCCTGGAACAGAAGCGCCTGGGCAAGCTCGTCCGACCGGCCGCCCTCTACACCGGCCCCGAACCCCGCACCCCCGAGTCCGTCGACGGCTGGGACCTGATCCGGTAGTCGACGGTGTCATGACACCCGACTAGCCTGTGGAGGCCATATTCCATCGACGCTAGGACGCGCTACTCCATGGCCGATTTGCCGATCATTCCCGCCGATCTCCTGCCCGCCGACGGACGCTTCGGTTGCGGCCCGTCCAAGGTTCGCCCCGAGCAGCTGCAGTCCCTGGTCGACGTCGGCGCTTCCGTGTTCGGCACCAGCCACCGTCAGAAGCCCGTCAAGGACGTCGTCGGACGCGTGCGCAGTGGCCTGAAGGATCTGTTCTCGCTGCCCGAGGGCTACGAGGTCGTCCTCGGCAACGGTGGCACCACCGCGTTCTGGGACGCTGCTGCCTTCGGCCTCATTCGCGAGAAGTCGCTGCACCTGACCAACGGCGAGTTCAGCTCGAAGTTCGCCTCGGTGGCCAAGAACAACCCGTTCATCGGTGATCCGATCGTCGTCAAGGCCGAGCCGGGCAGTGCGCCCGAGCCCACCTCCGACCCCTCCGTCGACCTCATCGGTTGGGCGCACAACGAGACCTCTACGGGCGTGGCCATCCCGGTCAGCCGTCCGGCCGGCTCCGAGAACGCCCTCATCGCGATCGACGCCACCTCCGGTGCGGGCGGTCTGCCGGTGAACGTCGCCGACTCGGACGTCTACTACTTCGCTCCGCAGAAGTGCTTCGCCGCCGACGGTGGCCTGTGGATCGCGCTGATGAGCCCGGCCGCGCTCGAGCGCGTCAGCGAGATCGCTGCCACGGATCGGTGGGTCCCGGACTTCCTGTCGCTGCCGATCGCCGTCGACAACAGCAGCAAGAACCAGACGTACAACACCCCGGCCGTGGCGACCCTGCTGCTCCTCGCCGACCAGATCGAATGGCTCAACTCGCAGGGCGGCCTCGATTGGGCCACCAAGCGCACCGCCGATTCGTCCTCACGCCTGTACGACTGGGCCGAGAAGAGCGAATTCGCGACGCCGTTCGTGACGAACCCGGATCACCGCAGCCAGGTCGTCGGCACCATCGACTTCGACGAGAAGGTCGACGCAGCTCAGGTCGCCAAGATCCTGCGCGCCAACGGCGTCGTCGACACCGAGCCGTACCGCAAGCTCGGCCGCAACCAGCTGCGTGTCGGTATGTTCCCGGCCATCGAGCCGGACGACATCACCGCACTGACCAAGAGCATCGACTGGGTCGTGTCCACGCTGAGCTGATTACCAGCAAGCTCACAGCTACAGCGCTCCCTTCGCGGCATACACTTGCTATCAAGTAAGCAAGCGTAACGACCGCGGAGGGAGCGCTCGTATGTACAGGCTCCTGGCATTCGCGCTACGGATTCGGGTGACTCTGGTGTACTGCGCGCTCGCGGCAGCGGGAATTATCGCGCTGGGCCAGATCGGCCCGCACGATCGCTGGCACGTACTGCATGCGGCGAGCACCAATCTGCACAATCTGACCGACGGCCACCTCGCCACCCTCGTCACGAGCGTCTTCCTCACCGAAGGACGGGTGAACTGGTTGTGGTTGGCCGCGGTCGCCCTGTTGTTCGCCGTCGCCGAGTGGGTCTCCGGCTGGCGACGCTTTCTGCTGACCTTCAGCGCCGGACACCTCGGTGCGACGGCATTGGTGGCCACGGGCCTGCTCATCGGCATTCACAACGACTGGCTCGCGGACTCGTTGGCGATGGCCGTCGACGTCGGCGTCAGCTACGCAGCGGCAGCGGTCGCAGGATCGATGATCAGGTATCTGCCGATGCCGTGGCGTGCGGGCTGGGCCGCCCTGTGGATCGGCGTCGTCGCCTTCAGTGGAGTGTCGGACCCGTCCTTCACCGCCGTCGGCCACGCGATTGCCCTGACCATCGGCCTCGGCCTCGGTGCCCTCTACCTTCGTAGGGACGCATCGACGTTGTCGCACAAAGCAATTGATGGAACATCGACCGAATGGGTGCAGCCGAGCCCGCAGCTGTCTACCCTCTGATAGGGAAACGATCGTCGGCGGAAGCGATGCGTGTCGAACACCCGCCGAATACGGCAGGTGAACTAGGCTCGAATTCGACGGTATCGCGAGCCGGCGCGATGAGGAGGTCAAGGTGCGAGACTTACGTGTGGTGGGTCTCGAGGCCGACGGAAAGTTCGTCGTGTGCGCAGATCCCAAGACCGGCGACAGATTCCGGCTTCCAGCCGACGACAAACTCCGCGCGGCCTCACGCGGCGACATCGCTCGACTAGGACAGATTGAGATCGAAATGGACAGCTTGCTTCGGCCGAAGGAAATTCAGGCCCGTATTCGCAGCGGAGCGACCATCGAACAGGTTGCCGCCGACTCCGGAATGGCCATCAGCCGCGTCGAGGTGTTCGCTCACCCGGTGTTGCTCGAACGCTCGCAGGCCGCGTCGATGGCCCAGTCCGGTCATCCACTGCGCCACGACGGTCCGGCCGTGCAGACCCTGCTCGAGATCGTCACCCTCGCTTTCCGCGCTCGCGGCCACAACCTCGACGACGCGACGTGGGACGCCTGGCGCGACGAGGACAACAAGTGGGTCGCACAGCTGAAGTGGCAGGCCGGCCGCACCACCAACAAGGCGCACTGGCAGTTCCTGCCCGACGGCCACGGCGGCACCATCGCGCCGCTCGACGACACCGCACACGAACTGATCGATCCCGACTTCGGACGTCAACTGCGCGGTCTGGCACCGGTCCGCGCACTCACGTCCTCCGAGGACCTCGTCGACGACGACGAGGCCTCGCAGCAGAGCTTCGACGAGTACTACGGCACCACAGCCGACAGCGAGATCGACGTGGAGACCATCGAGGTCGAGGTGGACGATGCGCCTGCTCCCGAGCCCGAGCAGCCGCGCGAACCGGTGGCCAGGGAGCCCAGGCCCGCACCCAAGCCTGCCGCCGGTCACACCAGTGGCAAGGACAAGCGCGGCAAGCCGGCCATGCCGTCGTGGGAGGACGTCCTGCTCGGAGTTCGCAGCAGCGGCCACAACTGAGTTCCGATGTGACCGATGTGCCGCGCGGTGCAGAACCGCCGACGCTCACACCGTAGGCTTCCCAGGAAGTAACGGAGAGAGAGGTGCCGGTAGTGGGGGCCAAAGCATCAACGATCTGGTACGTGGACGCACCGGATCCCATTTCTGTACTCCGAGAGGCCAACACCTCGGACTGGAATGCTGCGACCGCACTCGTCGGACGTCTGTACCCCCACCTGACGGCAGTGCCCCTCGGACAGGGCCCGATATCGACCTCGGCAGGCGTGGACGACGATCACGTCTTCATCGGTTGCTACCCGGGCGTCACCGTGGTCTGCGGATCCAATCTCGCGGTGCCCACACCGTCGACGCTTCCCGAATCCTTCACTCGCCCTCTGGCGTCCGAGCACACCTACCTCGTCGCCTCGGATCCCCAACACGCCTGGGGTGCGTTCGCGTACTGGGAGCGCGGAGAATTCCGCCGATCCTTCAGCGCCACTCCGGTGTACATCTACGAGGACGCGGGCCTGCCACTGGTGTGGGAGCGGTCGTTCTGGGCCGGTGAGCACCCGCTGATCTATCCACCCGGAGTGATGCCGGATCCGCAATCGCTGCCGTTCCACCCGCAGGAATTCGCCGAGGCCGCCAACGCCGAGTGGCTCGGATTCCGCTACACCGGCGCACCGCACGCGGACGAATTCGATCCGAACACCCTGCCGGTCTGCGGCTTCACGATGTACGTTCCGGGGCAGGAGCCACCGCCACCGAACCAGCAGAGCCGAAGCTCGAACGGCCGTGGCGCACAGGAACCGATGCCCGACGCCCCCGAGGAACAGGCACCGCGACCGAAGAAGCGTTGGTTCTCGCGCAAATAGTGGCTCGGGTGGGCACAGTTGCACGCAACCACCGCTGATCGACGGGTTTCCGCCGATTGTCGACGGTAGTGCGCAACTCTGCCCGCTGTCGGAGACCGACGAAGAAGACGACTGTCAGAACGCCAGCGCCGCCAGTGCCACGAAGCTCAGGATGGAACCGATTCCGGCTCCGTACACGGCCCAGCGCCACACCGGTATCGTGAGCCACCGCATGACCGTCGGTGCCGCACCCGCGACGACGATCATGTTCAGACCGATCGCCAGCAGCGGGTGAATTCTGGCCAGTTCCAGACCGAAAGCCGTCAGTGCCACACTCACCAGCGCCGCCGAGATCACGGCGATCGGGATTCCGGTCCAGCGGACGCCCGGGTCGTGGTCGTTCACGTCAGGCGCACACGTTCGTAGAACCCCATCGCAGCGGCCGTCGCCACATTGAGTGAATCGGTGCCGGGTGCCATCGGGATACGAGCGCGAATGTCCGTGGCACGCATGGCATGTTCGGTCAGACCCGGTCCCTCCGCGCCGAGCAACAACGCCACCTTCTCCCCCGTCATCGCCGCCGCAAGCGACACCGCCGACGGATTGGGTGTCAGCGAGATCAGCTGAAAACCGTGCGCGCGAACGCGATCGAGACCGCGCGGCCACTCGGGCACCTTGGCGAACGGCACTCGCAGCACATGCCCCATCGATACCCGCACCGACCGTCGATAGAGCGGATCAGCGCACGCGGCCCCGAACAGCACTGCATCCACCCCGAGACCGGCCGCGTTGCGGAACATCGACCCGAGATTCTCGTGGTCGTTGACGCCCTCGAGGATCGCCACCGTCTTCGCGTCGGCCAACACCTCGTCCAGATCGAGAGCCGGTGGCCTGTTCGCCGCTGCCAGCACGCCGCGATTGAGATGGAATCCGACGACCTCGGCCATCACCTCCGCCGACGTCCGATAGAACGGGACGTCGGAATCTGCCAGATCGTCGCGCAAGGTGTCGAGCCGTCGATCCACGCCCAGCAGGCTGATCATCGGGAAGCGCGAGGTCAGCAGGCGCTGCGCGACCAACACGCCCTCGGCGATCACCAATCCCTTGCCCTCGGGCAGGTCGGGTCGCCGATCCGAGGAGTTGAGATCGCGAAAATCGTCCAGTCGCGGGTCCGATGGGTCGTCGATATCGATTACATGCACCACGTGCCCATCTTGTCACCCGGCATTTCTGGCAGTCCCTCGGCGAAGGCCTCCTTCTGTACGGCAGATTTTTCGGGTCGTTCCGCGGGCTCCACTCCTGTATGGAAAAGTAAAGAGCGATGACTACCGACGAATCGATCACCATCCGCACCGCCACCGACGACGACTGGGATGCCGTCGCGCTGCTCGACGCCCACGCATTCGGCGAGCACCAGAACGCCGAGGACCTGGCCGAGACACAGATCCTGACCCAGTCCGAGCACGTGTACCTGGCGTGGGACGGCGAGACCCCGGTGGGTGTGGCCATGCACTTCCCGATGTCGGTCACCGTTCCCGGTGGTGCGCAGGTCGAGGCGTCCGGAGTCTCCTGGGTGTCGGTCGCACCGACGCATCGTCGACGCGGCATCCTGCGATCGATGTTCACCCAGCAGCACCGCGCACTGAACGACGCCGGCGCACCCCTGTCCCTGCTCACGGCCAGCGAGGCGACGATCTACGGACGCTTCGGGTACGGGCCGGTGACCGAGGAGATCAGCGTCTCGATCGACCGACGATTCGCGCAGTTCCGCAAGGACGCTCCCCCGGCAACCGGGGTGCGGCTGATCGAGTCGGCCGAGGCCGCCGGACTGCTGCCCGACATCTACCACCGGTGGCAGCAGCAGACCGCAGGCGCGCAGCCCAAGCCGCCGATCCGCTGGGAGCGGTTCTTCGCCGACCGCGAGAACCGACGCGGCGGACTGACGGCTCTGTTCTTCATCGTCCATCCCGACGGCTATGTCGCCTACCGACGCGGACGCAACCCGAGCCGAGTGGTGGTGGAGGAATTCATCGCGGTGACCGACGACGCGTACGCCGCGCTGTGGCAGATACTCGTCGGAGTGGACCTGGTCGACACCATCGAGGTACGGCAGGCCCGAGACGAAGTACTGCCGTTCCTGCTGACCAACAATCGGCTACCGAAAGTCACGGCTCACCACGACGCACTGTGGGGCCGCATCATGCACGTCGAGGCAGCGCTCGAGGCGCGTACCTACGCGCTCGACACCTCGCTGGTCATCGCGGTGCGGGATCCCTTCCTCGATGCGGGCGGCACCTACTCGCTGACCGTGACCGACGGTCGTGCGACCTGCACCCGGGTGGAGTCCGAACCGGACATCGAACTCGACATCGACGTGCTCGCGAGCATCTACTTCGGCACCCATCGAGCCCGCTTGTTCGCCGCGGCCAACCGCCTCACCGCACGCAACGAGGAATCTCTGCATGCGCTGGATCTGACGTTCGGAACAGCGCGCCCGGCCGTCATGGGTTGGGGTTTCTAGAGCCGGCTGTTCGGCGCATCCAGCGCGGTGGCCGAGCCACCTCGCATCCAGAGGGCGGCACCCAGCGTCACCGCGAGCAGCAACGTCAGGTAGACGATGAAGTCGACACTGCCGTGGCTGCTCGTGGCGTGGTAGATCAACGGTGCCGTGCCTCCGAAGAGGGAGTTCGCCACGGCGTAACCGAAGCCGACGCCCAACGCACGAATGTGCGCGGGGAACACTTCGGCCTTGGCGATGCCGTTCACCGACAGGTAGCACGTGAGGACGAGGAACGCGCACACCAGGATGGCGAAGACCGCAGGCGGAGACGTCACCCGGGTGGTCGCCAGCACCAGTGCTCCGGTCGCCGGTATCCCCAGCGCCCCGAACGCAACGAGAAGGGGCTTTCTTCCGATGCGGTCGCTCAGTGCGCCGCCGACCGGCTGCAGCACCATCAACACCACGAAGGCCGCGAGCACGAGCCCGGTCGCGACGAGCTCTCCCCCGGTGCCGTCCGCAGCGAAGAACGTCTCGCGAACGATCGAGGGAACCGTGACCGTGTAGGTGTAGAACGCCGCACTCCCTCCCGCGGTCAGCAAGAACACCCAGACGAGCGGACGCCGGTGATCGCGAAACAACGCTCCCATCGTGGCGTCTCGGTCCGCCCGGGGTGCTCCCGGTTCACGGGGCGCGCGATCGAGTCCGCGCGCCCACCACAGCGATGCGAGGCCCGCCGCACTTCCCGCGGCGAACGCGAGGCGAAAACCCCATTCGGAGATTGCCGCGCGGTCCGTGCTCGCGAGGAGCACGAGTAGACACGTCTGTGCGAGCACGAGGCCGCCGACGATGGTCGCGGCCTGGAACGACGCGAAGAATCCGCGATGTCCTCGCGTGCCCGATTCGGAGAGCAGCACCGTCGCCGCCGCGTACTCGCCGCCGGTTGCGATGCCTTGGACGATGCTCACGACCGCGAGGATCACCGCGGCCCAGGCGCCGATGTCGTGGACGGTGGGAGTGACCGCCAGAGCGACCGATCCGGCCGACATCAGCGTGACCGCAGCGACGAGCGCGAACTGTCGGCCTCGCACGTCCGCGAGCCTGCCGAACAGCCACGAACCGAGCGGTCGGACGACGAAGGTCAGTGCGAAGAGTCCGTAGACGTACACGAGTGAATTGGTCGAGGCCGGATCGAAGAACTCGGTCCGAAAATACGGCGCGAAGGTCGCGTAGAGGTAGAGGTTGAACCACTGCACGAGGTTCGGTACCGAACCCGCCAGAATGACGCGTACCTGCCTACGACGGTCGGAGCTCGCCGACTCGGTGCGATTCACGTGCTGAAAGTACCCGAATACCTGGCACACAGGGAGCAGTCGGACAGCGCATGACTTTTGTCATGGCTACACCGTGACGGTGTCACCTCAGGTCATGATGCGCTGCACTGTTTTCGGTGGTTCGGGCGCAGCAGACTCGTAGTCATGAAGCAACCAGACGAAGGAAACCTGTTCACCGATCTGATGGAGCTCGGACCGGCTCCGACGATGGCGCGTGAGATCGTCGTCATCGTCATCAGTCTCGCGATCATCGCCGTGCTGTTCGCGATCGTCGGCGCATCACTTCCGGCGTTCGTCGCACTCGGCGTCATCGTCGCGTTCATGGGCGTGCGGTTCGTCATCGGACTCCGCCACTGGGAGAAGCAATCATGACCATCATCGAAGTCGATGGCATGACTCGCCGCTACGGCTCGGGCAAGAACGCTTTCGAGGCCGTCAAGGCGCTCGATCTGAAGGTCGCCGAGGGTGAGCTGTTCGGCCTGCTCGGCACCAACGGTGCCGGCAAGACGTCCACTCTCGAAGTCATTCAAGGACTTTCACGGCCGAGTGAAGGCACGGTGCGGATTCTGGGAATGGATCCGGTGTCCGATCGCCGCAAAGTTCGACCGTCTCTTGGCATCATGCTGCAGAAAGGCGGCCTGCCCCAGGATCTGACCACCGCGGAGAGCCTGCGGATGTGGGCGGGCACGTGCAGCAATCCACTGCCGGTGGACGAGGTGCTGGGGCGAGTCGACTTGGCCGACCGCGCCGATACCCGGGTGAAGCTTCTCTCGGGCGGCGAGCAACGCAGACTGGATCTGGCGTGCGCCATCATCAGCCGTCCTCGAGTGCTGTTCCTGGACGAGCCCACCACCGGTCTCGATCCCGAAAGTCGCCGCAACACATGGCGGCTGATTCAAGAGCTGAAGAATTCCGGCGTGACGATCATGTTGACGACGCACTACCTGGACGAGGCCGAGTCGCTGTGCGATCGACTCGCGATCATGCACCGCGGCAGGGTCGTTCGCAGTGGAACGGTCGACGAGGTGGTCGCGGACCATCCGGCGAAGATCGAACTGCAGGCCCCCGGTACCGCGCTGCCGACACTGCCCGGTACCGCCATCGACGTCTCGGGAGACACCATCTCGATCCAGACGTCCTCGGTACAGGACACGTTGACCGACCTGCTCGTGTGGGCCCGCACCAACGGGGTGACCCTGCACGGACTCGACGCCCGCGCGGCATCACTCGAAACCGTATTCCTCTCCATTGCAGACGAATTCGACAATCCTGACTTCACACACACGAAGGTGATGAGCGCATGAGCACGATGACCGCACTGTCACGAGCAGAGTTCACACTGCTCGGACGCAACCGAGTACTGCTGTTCAACGCGTCCGTCATACCTCTCGTACTACCGCTGGTCATGCTGATCATCAGCAGTCGCAGCGACGACGGATTGACCGACGTGGGCGTCGGAGCGGCGCTCGAGTTCTTCGCCCTGTTCCTGCTGGTGTTCATGGTCTACTACAACATGCTCTCGATCTACGCCACACGTCGAGACGAGTTGGTGCTCAAGCGACTTCGAACCGGAGAGAGTTCGGACATCCAGATTCTGCTGGGACCGGCGGTCCCCTCGTTCGTCCTCACCGTCGCACTGGGCCTGATCGTCGGAGCTGTAGTTCTGGCCTTCGGTGGGCCCATTCCTACCAACGCACTGCTCGTCGCCGTGGCCCTCCTCGGCGGAGCCGCATTGTTCGCCGCACTGGCGTTGATCACCTCTGCCTTCACTCGCAACGCCGAGGCCGCCCAGATCACCAGCCTGCCGGTCATTCTGATCGCCATGGCCGGCTCGGCCATGCTGCGCGACGTTCTCCCGGATTCGCTGAGCCGAGTCGTCGAGCTGACCCCGATGGCGGCCGTGTCGGACCTGCTGAACCTGGGCTGGTTCGGCACCACCACGCCCGGCGACGCGTCCATCGGCTTCGCTGCCACCTTCACCGAAGCCGGAATGCCGCTGCTGGTGATGCTCGCGTGGATCGTCGGCAGCCTCCTGATCGCCCGCACGCACTTCCGTTGGGAACCGCGGTCCTAGATCACACCCTTTCGTCGACCGTCTGCAAGGCTGGAGATCATGAAGTTGCACCAGTACCTCAATCCACTGCACGGCTGGAACGACAGCAGTGCAGTGGACAAGGTGCGCGTCTACACCCGCCAGTCCTTCCTGCTCATCACCGTCGGTGTTGCCGTCGGAGCGATGCTGACATCTCTGCAGTACGACGACTATCTGTCGATGGCAGCGACTGCTGTCTGCGCCGCCGCCGCTTTTGTGGTGGTGCAGCGCACCCCCGCGCTCGGCGGTGAGTCGACGGCCAGCCCACGAATTCCGTTGGCGATCACGGCAGTCGCCGCCGTGGTGCTGGTTGCCGGCGGGACCACGAGCAACGCACTGTGGGCCGCCGTACTCGTCACCACTGCGGTCGCGACCCTGATTCCGTTGCGATGGTCCCTGGCGGCGGCTGTGGCCGCTGCTGTGATCGCGGCGGCTGTGGGAACCCCGGCAGTGGAAACTCTGATACTCGGCATCTTCATCGCCTTCATGGCGTTCACCGTGCAACTGTCGGCGTGGTTGCTGCGCATCGTCACCGAACTCGACGCCACTCGCGACGCTGCTGCCGCACTCTCGGTTGTCGAGGAGCGACTGCGATTCTCTCGAGATCTGCACGACGTCGTCGGACGCGCACTTTCTGCCATCGCCGTCAAGAGCGAACTCGCCGCGACGCTGGCTCGCCGGGGTGACGATCGAGCGGCGGGCCAGATGGACGAGGTTCGCCTGCTGGCCCAGGAATCCATGGCCGACGCCCGAAAGCTGGTTCGCGGCTATCGATCGGTCGATGTGGCATCGGAACTCGACGGAGCTCGATCACTGCTGTCCGCCGCAGGTATCTCCACCGAACTGGTCGGCGAGACATCGGTTCTGTCCGAGCGCGCGGCCGAGGCGGCCGCCTGGGTGGTCCGCGAGGGAGTGACGAACATTCTGCGCCACTCTGCTGCCACTTATTGCCGGATCGAGCTGACCGACAACAGCATTCGCCTGACCAACGACCATCCCAGTGCATCGTCCGGCCGCGACGACGGCACAGGACTGAGCGGGTTGCGGGAACGATTGGTCGCGGTCGGAGGCACCCTGAACACGGAGAAGACCTCCGAGGAATTCACCCTCACCGCGGCACTACCGATCGAGAACCCTAGGACGACATCATGATTCGAGTTCTACTGGCCGACGACGAGAATCTCATTCGTTCGGCGCTTGCGACCATGCTCGATCTGGAGGACGACATCGAGATCGTCGGGCAGGCCGACTCCGGCGAAAAGGCGTTGACCGTCTCGGCCTCTCTCGCCCCCGATGTCGCCGTGTTGGACCTGCAGATGGGCGGGATCGACGGCATCGAGACGGCCCAGAAGATCGCCGAGATGCTGCCCACCTGCGCGTCAATCATCGTCACCAGTCACGGCAGGCCGGGCTATCTGAAGAAGGCGCTCGAAGCGGGTGTGCGCGGATTTCTGCCGAAGACGACCTCGGCGGCGACCCTGGCCGAGGTGGTGCGCACCGTGCACGGCGGCGGGCGCTACGTCGACCCCACGCTGGCCGCGGAAGCCATCGGAGCCGGAGACTCGCCGCTCACTCCGCGCGAGGCCGATGTGCTCGAGTTCGCCGCCGACGGCGCGTCGATCGCGGAGATCGCACGGCGGGCCCATCTTTCGCCCGGCACCACCCGCAACTATTTGTCCGCTGCCGCGGCGAAACTGGGTGCAGCGAACCGACACGAGGCCTGCGCTCTCGCTCGACGCCACGGCTGGATCTGACCCACCGTCACACCTTTGTGCTCACGGCGACGGTATCGAGGGTGGGGAGCCGGTGACCGTCGGCGGGCGGTACCACGGTGATCCGCAAATTGTTGTGCCGCAGTAGATACACGGCCGCGAAGAGGCCGGTCGCCAGAGAGATGGCCCCACCGAACAGCAACGGTGCCCGCGGATCCAGGGCGTCGGCGAGCCAACCGAGAACCGGACTGCCCAGTGGAGTACCGCCGAGGAAGCACAGCATGTAGATGCCCATCACGCGTCCGCGCATGTCGGACGGCACCGACATCTGCAGAATGTTCATCGCCGACGTCGTGAACGTCAGTGTCAGGGCACCGGTGGGAATCAGCAACAGTGCCACGAGCAGATAGTTGGGCATCAATCCGACGAGCAGCTCGAAGGCTCCGAATGCGATGACGGCACCGATGAACAGCCGCAGGCGCGGCGCGCTCGCCCGCCGCGCAGCCAGAGTCGCTCCGGCCAACGTGCCCACTGCCAGGGTTGTCGAGAGCAGACCGTAGGCGTCTGCTCCGCTCCCGAACGTGTTGCGCGCCAACACCGACAGACTCAGCGGAAAGTTGAGGCCGAACGTCGAGACCATGAAGACCGTGGCCAGCAGGACTCGTAGGTCACCGCGCCCCCAGACGTACCGAAATCCCTCCCGCACCTGCCCTTTGGCGCGTGGGGCCGGTTCGACGCGGAAGAGCTGACCGACGTTCATCGCCACGAGGGCACCGAACACCGCCGCGAACGACACGGCATTGATGAGAAACACCCAGCCGGTGCCGACGAGGGTGATGAGCACTCCGGACACGGCAGGCCCGACGATGCGCGCCATGTTGAAGGTCATCGAGTTCAGCGCGATCGCATTGGCGAGGGTCTCTTTGCCGACCATCTCGATGGTGAACGATTGTCGCACCGGAGCGTCGATCGCGGACGAGCAGCCGAGGATGAATGCGATGACGTAGACGTGCCACAGCTCGACCATCCCTCCGACGTCGAGCACGCCGAGCACCAGACCGCATACCGCGGCGAAGACCTGGGTGATCATGAGTAGCTTGCGCTTGTCGTAGCGGTCTGCCAGGACCCCACCCCAGACCGAGAGGAACAGTGTCGGCCCGAACTGCAGGGCCATGACGATGCCGACGGCGAAGCCGTTGCCGCCGGACAGCGTCAGAACGAGCCAGTCCTGGGCAACCCGCTGCATCCACGTGCCGACCAACGAAACGATCTGCCCCGACGCCCACAATCGGTAGTTGTGAGTCTTCAGGGCGGCGAACATCGTCGAGCTGGAGGTACGGGAAGCAGGGGCCACCATTCAGATAATAACCCTAGGTAACTACTCGGAGTCGCTCACGAGGGCCCCGATGATCGTCACCGCGTCACGGAGTGTGTCGAGCTGCTCGGGCCCGAGGCCTGCGAGCTGCGCGGTCATCCACGCTTCGCGGGCACTGGCCTCGTCGGCGATCAGCTCTCGACCGGCCGGTGAGAGCGAGACGATCACCTGCCGCCCGTCGGTCGGATGTGGGGTGCGCGCCACCAGACCGAGTTCGGCCAACGATGCGATCACCCGCGTCATCGACGGCGGCTGGACCTTCTCTCGCGCGGCCAATGCACCCGGCGTCATATCGCCCTCCCGACTCAGCGTGGCCAGAGCCGACAGCTGAGTGAGCGAGACTTGCGAGTCCACTCGCCTACCCCGAAGGTGGCGAGTCAGCCTCACCACCGCAAGCGACAGATCGCTTGCCAATTCCCGATTGTCCTTCACACCATTTCCCGACGTCACAGCGCAGAGAATACGCCCTGGTACCGACCCCGCATCATGTAACCGCCTCGGTGATGGGTCCGACCGCGAAATATGCAACAAACAGCAGTGCAACGATCCACAACAGGGGGTGTACCGACTTCGCGCGGCCGGACCCGACCGCGAGTATCACCCAGGTGATGAAACCGACGCCGATCCCGTTGGCGATGGAGTAGGTGAAGGGCATCACCACGATGGTCAGGAACGCGGGAAGCGCGTAATCGAAGCGGCGGAAGTCGATGTCGAGAACCTGCCCGATCATCAGCGCACCCACCACGACCAGTGCCGGAGCAGCCGCTTCGATCGGAACGACGGCCGTGAGAGGGGTGAAGAACATGGCCAACAGGAAAAGCAATCCGGTCACGACGTTGGCCAGCCCGGTACGCGCACCCTCGGCGATTCCGGAAGCCGATTCGACGAACACGGTGTTCGACGACGCCGATGCGCCGCCTCCGACGATTGCGCCGGCCCCCTCGACGACCAGAGCCTTACCGATGTTCGGCAGCTTTCCGTCCTTGTCCAGTTTCGCTTCCTTGCCCAGCCCCGTCATCGTGCCCATCGCGTCGAAGAAGTTCGCGAGGACGAGCGTGAACACCAGCAGACTCGCAGCCAACACACCGATGCGGGTGAACGCTCCGAAGAGATCGACGTTGCCCACCAGGGACAGATCGGGCGACTGCACCAGCTGTGCAGGCAACTGCGGCACCGACAGATTCCACCCCTTGGGGTCGACACCGTTGGACGGACCCACATCGGTGACGGCCTCGACGATCGCCGCCAGCACCGTTGTGACCACGATGCCGATCAGCAGACCGCCGCGCACCTTGCGCACCACCAGCACGCCCATCAGCAACAACCCGAACACGAAGATCACCGTCGGCCACGACGCGATGGACCCGTCGATGCCGAGCCCGACGGGAACCGTCGTGCCCGCGGCGTCGGGGATACGTCGCACGAAGCCGGAATCGACCAGACCGATGAAGGCGATGAACGCGCCGATACCGGCGGCGATCGCCGCCTTGAGCTCGGCCGGGATCGCGTTGAACACCGCCGTGCGGAATCCGGTCACCGCCAGCAGCACGATGATGATGCCGTCGATGACGACGAGCCCCATCGCCTCCGGCCACGTCACCTGCGGTGCGATCGTCACGGCGAGCAGGGTGTTGATGCCCAGGCCCGCCGCGATGCCGAACGGGTAGTTGGCGATGATGCCGAAGGCGATGCTCATGAATCCGGCCACCAGCGCGGTCACGGCGGCAACCTGGGCGACCGGCAGGATGTTGCCGAGCACATCGGTCTTGGCGGCCGCGTCGTCGGCGGAGAAGCTGCCCAGAATCAGCGGATTGAGGACGACGATGTAGGCCATGGCCACGAAGGTGACCACGCCTCCTCGGACCTCGGATCCGACCGTCGAGCCTCGTTCGGTGATCTTGAAGTAGTTGTCGAGTAGCCGCGACGACAATTGCATGAGCGAACGATAAAGCACACCGCGAGACTTGGGGAAATATGGTGGCGTAGCGTGATTTTGTGACCGACCTCCCGCAGATCCCGCGCAGCCTCACCGATCCGGTGCCGGTGTTGGCCATCGGCATCCTCGGCTGGATTATCGCGCTCGTGGTGTTCACAGCGACCGGGGACCGCACCGACGATGCGCTCGCCACGTGTTGGTCCGGCATCGCAGTCGGTGCCGTAGGGTTCGGAATCTTCCTGATGCAGAGAGCGGCGTCACGTCGCGGAAGCAAAACCGCCCAACGCGGCCTCGATTGAGATCAGGATCACGTAAGCCCGGTCACCACACCGCCCCTGAGGTGGGCAAACTAACCCCTCAGCCGGTTGAGTAACACAAAGTTAACGTGGACCATGGGTTATGTCAGATAAAGCAACCTCTTGATCCACGAAAGCCAGGCCATGAAGCTCGTCTCTCAGTACCGCAATCGCCGTAACCACGTCCGCTCGCTCCGCGCCCTCTACGCACGCGCCAACGCTGTCTCCAGCCCGGCCATGCGCGACGAGCTGCTCGTCATCGCCCAGCGCTCGGATTTCTCTCGCTGATCAGCCTGACGGCATAGATCCACCCCAGCCCCCACAGGGCACCGAACACCCAGCCGGCCAGCACGTCCGTGGTCCAATGCGCACCCAGGTAGATCCGAGAGAATCCGATCAGCAGGGACGCGACCACAGGTAACACGAGCAGTACCGGCCGATGCAGCCACGGCGTGGACGATCGCAGCATCACAGCGATCGCCACCGTGGCAAGCACCATCGACATCATCGCGTGGCCGGACGGAAACGAATGGCTCGCAATATCCACCAGCCGCTCCGGAATCGGTGGCCGCTCCCGCGCGAACGCGAATTTGAGCGCATTCATCAGCCCCCACCCGGTGAGCATCGCTCCCGCGACCATCCAGGCGTCGACATTCCGCTTGGACGTCAGCAAAGCTCCCCACGCCGCTGCCGACAACACGAACATCATGAGCGTGTTTCCCACCGTGGTGATGATCCAGAACATCGTCGTGACCCACCCGACTCGATGCTCCACCATCCAGTCCAGGATCACACCGTCAAACCCCACGAGGTCGCTCCCAACTCTGCGAACAATGCACCGTTCCGTCGGCGGTCACCCACCACGGGACTGTTCGATCTCCACTGACAGCTCGCTCGCCGCTCTCGTCACCGGACAGCCGCACCACGAGTTCGCGATGCACCACCACCCCGCCGGACGGCAGCGGCAATCCCATGACCGCACAGGCCGATACAGCCCCGGGTTCCCGGTCCCAGGAGCTGACCCTCCCCGTTCCGAGTACCTCGCCGCTGATCGCCTCCGACGCCGACCTGATGTCGAGCACGTCGGCCAGTACCGCGGCGGTGGCCATATCCGAGAGCACGGCCACCTCCGGTGGTACGACGCTCGCCAGCCACGGGGCATCGATCACCAGCGCATCCGACGCGTCCACGACTGCGCCGCCGAGGGTGCGGACACGATCCGGTGGGTCGATGTCCGACACGTCGATACGCCGCTCCGCCACAGCGGTGGCGATGAGGGTGTGGGTTCGCGTGATCACCGCAGGGGTCGGATTCCGCTGTGGATCCGACAGCGCTCGCAACAGAATTCGAGCAGTGTCGACGCTGTCACAGAACGACGCGCTCAGCACGGCGTGCAACTCGTCGGCACGCGGATGATCCAGCGGATCGAGTAGCCCGGCGAACGTCTCGTCGGACGGTGCCCGAAAGCTGATCGGACGCGAATCATGCAGTCGCGCATGGTGCCCGATCCACCACGCGGTGTAGCCGTCACGATCGGCCAGTGCCGCACGGGTGCTCGGGTCGTCCAACAGTACGGTCAGCGCCTCCGACCAGCCGTCCGATCGAACGAGGTCGAGATCCCGGACCGCGAGGAGTGTGTCCGGCTCCTCGGACAGGCCCGACCACCATGCGGACTCGTCGTCGAGATCGTGATCCGGCCCGGTCGGCAGTTCGTCACGCACCACCGAAAATCCCCACCCGACGCCCACTGCTCGCAGCGCCCGCTCACCGAACCTGTCCACCACCGCAGGCGCGAGCACACCGAACGGTGAATCCTGTATCAGCAGATCTGCCAACGGCGCTCCGGGAAGCAACAATTCGTCGGCATTGCGCAGTTCGCCCCCGTCGTCTTCGAGGGGCAGGCCGCCGAGCCAACCGGGTAGTTCGCCCGCCTCTCCCGCCAACGCGAGCACGGCGGAGACCAGACCGTCGACCTCCTCGCTCTCGTCCCAGTCGAGATCGTCCAGCGCCGCCTCGAGCGCCGGGTCGGTGAGCAGCTCGGTCGCAGTCGCCTCGCGGGCACCCAGCCGCGTCAGCAGCGGACTCACCGCGTCCGGGTGCACCAGCCTCACCCAGGTGACCGCCGCCGAGGCGTCGGAGCCGATCACCGTCGTCCGCGGGCCGGTCACCGTACGACCGTCTGCGAGCGGAACAGGCAGTGCAGCAAGCTCTTCCGCAGCCACACCGTCGACCACGAGTGGGGTCAACGCGTCGAACAGTCGCCGCCACCAACTCGGCTCGCGATCGAGCCCACCGACCATTTCCGCCAGCCTCGCCAACCCGATGCGGTGCACACCCACTGCCGCGAGCGCCGAGGCATACCGCGCACCCGACAGTGATGCGTCGACCGGATTCGGTACGACATCGACCAGCGCCGAGACGAGTTCCTCGGAGGTATCCGCGACGACGTTCGCTCGCTCGGGCACGAGGTCGCGTCCGTCCGCACCGGGAAGCCATGGCGCGCAGGACAATCGACGAAACACGAGTTCACGCAGTGCGCCGTCGACCTCACTGCGAGCGAATCCGACCTCGGGCACGAACGACACCCTGGATGCGGCAGGCAGCGAGGCCACGAAGTCCCCGTACCCGTGCGCTACCGCGTCGAACGAGACACCCGGCAACACGCGTCGCCGATCGGGTTGCATCGGCACATCGGCAATGACCAACGCGGGCAACGACAGTAGCTCGTCCGACCGAGTCGGAGCGCGCAGCACATCGGGCGGAGCGGGAACGGGCAGACCGTCGACAACCGGAGCGAGCCAGCGGGCAGCCGGGGTGGTGAACTGCCGCCAGGTTCGCGCACCGATCGTGATCTCGGAGGATCGGTCGTCCAATTCGATTCTGCTGCAGCCGATCACGACGCCGTCGATCTCGATGGAGTTCAATGCCTCCAGTTCGAGCAGCAGGTCGACGGCCTCGTCCACAAAGCCTGCTGCGACAGAATCCGCCGCTACCTCGGCTCGCAATGTCAACACGATCTCGGTGTCGAAGCCCTCGGCGGGCGAATCTGCGACCGGCCATGCGAGCCGCAGCACCGGCACGCCGGTGTCGGGCAAGGGCAATCCTCGCTCGGCCAGTGCCTCGAGCGTGCGCCGTGCGCTGAACGCCACGCCGCCGTTGCGGGAGCGCACCTCGATCTCGTCGGACACCGATCGCACGGCGGTGAACCCGACCCCGAATTGTCCGACGCCGGGATCCATCGCCCCCTTGGCCGAAGCCCGCAGCGCGGTGAGGGCATGTACGCCCGAGACATCGAGCGCCGCACCGGTATTGGCGACATGCAGAGCGCCGAACCTATCGGTCCACACGGCCAGACGGCCCGGGACGCCGGCACGCTGCGCGGCGTCCGCCGCGTTCTGAGCCAGCTCGGTCAGCAGACGATCGCGGTAGCCCCCGCGCACCAGATCGGACTCGGACGCCGAGTCTTCCCGAAGCCGGGTGGGAGAAGAGCCCCACGCCGCGAGAATCGACTCCCGCAACGACCCGGTGTCGAACGGGTCTATCAGCTCGGAGATGCCGAAGCTTCTTCCTGCGCAGCAACATCGGTGTTGCTCGACGCATCATCGGCGACGGGTTCGGCGTGGTCGGCCGCCACGACCTCGGCAGCCGCCGACTCCTCGGAGGCAGCCGACTCTTCCGGGGCAGCCGAAGCCTCTTCCGTCGTCTCGGCGGTGTCGGTGGTCTCGGCGGTGTCGCTTGTCTCGGTGACAGCAGCAGGCTCGACCGGAGCGACCGGCGAGGCGATGACGTCGAGTGCAGCGTCGTCGTACGGCTCGAATTGCGGCGATCCGGCTCCGGTGGGGAGTTCGGTGTCGGAGTGCGCTCCGCAGCCGTACTCGGCATGCACCACGTGTCCGTCGGCCGCGAACTCGTTGCCGCACACACCGAAAGCGGCGGACAGCGAGCCGGCGATGGGGAGGTAGAAGCCACACAGCCCGCAGGTCGACGGCGCGGCCTTGGCCATCTCGGTATCGGGACCGAAGTCGCCGTCGTGCCAACGCTGGGCGGCGTCGAGGCGTCCTTCGAGGCTGATGACCTTGGTTCGGCCGAGACCGATCTCGCCCGCCACCTCGTCGACGGCAGGGTCACCGGATTCGACGTACCCGGGTACGAGCCGGGGATCGTCCTGGCGCGGAGACAGTAGATCGCCGGGGCCCAGATCACCGGGACGGATGCGCTCGTCCCAGGGCACCCAGGACGGAGCCACGAGGGCATCGGGTCCCGGCAGCAGAACCAGCTCGCTGACCGTGGCGTGATCCGCGTCCTCCGGGGCGGCGACCACAACGGCCCACTGCCATCCGCGATACCCCTCGAGATCGCTGGCGAACCGGTGAGTGGCCGCACTGGCGTCTTCGGCGGTGACCCCGAGGTACTCGCCGATACCGCCCTCTCCCAGGTCGAGCAGAGCCTGCCGCGCGAGGTCCGCGGCATCGGCCAAGACGGGGCGGATGGAATCGAGCTCTGGAGAAGATACGAAACTCACACATTCAGTTTGCCGCATCGACTCGGTGACGCCCAGTTCGGGCTGCCATCATGGGTGCAATGACCGCCCGCGCCCGCACCTTCGTCGCCGCCCTCACCTCGGTACTGGCAGTCGCTGCCTGCTCGTCGACGACGCAGCCGACCCCGGTGACGTCGGACTCGGTTCCGACACTGACCACCGAGGTCGTGCGCGAATACGACCGCGGCAAGGACGCCTTCACCCAGGGCTTCGAGATCGACGGCGACGTGCTCTACGAGGGCACCGGACTGGAAGGATCGTCGTTCGTCAGGCGGACATCGCTCGACACGATGACCGAACTCGACCGCGTCGACCTGCCGTCCGACCTGTTCGGCGAAGGCATCACCGTCGACGGCGACACCCTGTGGCAGATCACCTGGCAGGACGGCGTCGCGATCGCCCGCGACCGAGACACCCTCGCCGAGCAACGTCGAGTGAACTACGACGGCGAAGGCTGGGGGCTGTGCACGCAGGCATCGGCCGACCGCCTCGTGATGAGCGACGGTTCGTCCACCCTCACCTTCCGCGACCCCACGTCGTTCGACGCCGAGGGCACCGTGAACGTCACTCTCGACGGCAATCCGGTGGAGCGTCTGAACGAACTCGAATGCGCCGACGACGGATCGGTGTACGCCAACGTGTGGCAGACGTTCGACATCATGCGCATCGACCCCGAGACCGGCGCGGTGACGGCCGTCATCGACGGCACCCCCCTGTGGAATTCGATGTCGGCCTCTCAACGAGGCGGTGCCGACGTGTTCAACGGCATCGCGCAGATTCCCGGCACCGACCGATTCCTCGTCACCGGCAAATACTGGCCCACGATCTTCGAGGTGCGATTCACCGATACCGCTCCGGTAGGACAGAATTGACACCGTGACCGATCCACGTCTCCCCCACACCCCACCGGGTGCGGACGATTCAGAACAGGATCACTCCGCAGGCTCCGCTCACGCCCCCGAGCAGAACGGTGCTCCTGACCGACCCGGTCACTCCGCAGGCTCCGCTCCTGACACCCTCGAGCACCCCGGTCTGGCGAACTACCCGCCCGCTGTTCCTCTCACGCCCACCCATGTTCCGAGTCGACGTCAGCCGCTGCCGCCGTTGCACCCGCCGCGTACCGAGCAGATCACTGCGGCGCGCGGCAAGGCCGGTGCACGCAAGCCGCCGCCGATGCCCAAGAAGCTGACCGTCACCCGCGTCGCAGCCATGCGCGGACGCGAACTGACCGGTAAGGGAATCGCGTCGTTCCAGCGAGCCGCGAAGGCCGACGGTGCCGACAAGTCCGGTCTCACTGCACTGACCTACGCGACCATGGCCAACTTCGCATCGGATGCAGCGCTGGCGATCGCATTGGCCAACACTCTCTTCTTTTCCGCGGCCACCGGTGAGGACAAGACCAAGGTCGCGCTGTATCTCGTCATCACCATCGCGCCGTTCGCGTTGATCGCGCCGCTCATCGGACCGCTGCTCGACCGATTGCAGCAGGGCCGACGCATCGCGCTCGCCACGTCCTTCGGGCTGCGCACCGTGCTGGCGGTGGTGCTGGTGTTCAACTTCGACAGCTGGGTGCTGTATCCGGCCGCGCTCGGCATGCTCGTCCTCAGCAAGTCCTTTGCGGTGCTCAAGAGCGCGGTGACGCCGCGAGTACTGCCACCGGAGATAGACCTCGTTCGCGTCAACTCCCGTCTGACGGTGTTCGGACTGCTCGGCGGCACCATCGCGGCCGGTGCCGTCGCAGGCGGCATCGCGTTCGTCGCAGGCTCGCCGGGAGCCCTGTGGTTCGTCGCGGCGATCACCGTGCTCGGGGCCTACCTGAGCATGCGCATCCCGTCCTGGGTGGAGATCACCGAGGGCGAGGTGCCCGCAACCCTGAGCTACCACGCAGAGCAGCACGGTGGACACGATTACGCCGGAAGCGGTGCTCCGACCGAGAACCTCCGCCGCACGACCTCGTCCCCGCCGACGTCGAGCAGCACCAAGAACCGCAGACAGCCCCTGGGCCGGGCCGTCATCGTCGGTCTGTGGGGTAACGGCACCATCCGGATTCTCACCGGCTTCCTGACGCTCTACATCGCGTTCGTCGCCAAATCCCGTACCGAACACGAGCCGCTTCAGCAGGCCGCGATGCTCGGACTCGTCGGAGCCGCCGCCGGTCTCGGCAACTTCTCGGGCAACGCGCTCGGTGCCAGGATCAAGCTCGGCCGGCCATCCCTTGTGGTTCTTCGGTGCACGCTCGCCGTCACGGTGGTGGCCGTCGTCGCCGCGATCACCGACAGCCTGCTCACCGCAGCGGTGGCCGCGCTCGTTGCGTCGAGCGCCAGTGCACTCGCCAAGGTCTCCCTCGACGCATCCCTGCAAGCCGACCTGCCGCCGGAGTCGATCGCGTCCGGATTCGGCCGATCGGAAACCGTCATGCAGCTGTGCTGGGTCCTGGGCGGCACGCTCGGCGTGCTGCTCCCCACCGAGTACTGGCTCGGTTTCACCGTGGTCTCGGTGTTGCTTACGATCGGGCTCGTGCAGACATTCCTCACCTACCGCGGCAGATCACTTCTGCCCGGCTTCGGCGGCAACCGCCCCGACCACGTCGAACAAGAAGTGTCCGACGGTTCCTTCGGCGAAAACGTGACCAAGTGAATCTCGCTCCCCGCACCAAGAAGATCGCCGCCCTGACCGCAACGGGTCTGCTCGTCGTCGCCGTCGCGTTCGTCGCGGTGCTCGCCCTGCTGATCGGGAACGCGCCGGAGAAGGAACCGGTCGTCTCCGCATACGCCAACGGCCGGGCCGTCGACGTGGAGCCGTACCTGTACTGCGCCGTCAGCGACCCGCTGTGCACCAATGTCGGAGAGACCACCGAGATTCAGGTCGGCAAGGCCCCTGCGGTGCAGCTCTCGCTCCCCGAGGCCGTCTACTCGGCACCGTGGGTACTCGCCCTGGTCTACGGCGACGACAGCGGAAATGTCGTCGAGGACAGCGCGTTCAACGAACCCGGAACCAGGCTCAGTGTCACGGTGCCCACCACGGACGACAGCGACCGAACCCTGCTCGGAATCGAAATTCGTCTGCCCACCGGCATCATCGACACCGACACCAATCAGGAGGGCTTCGTCAGCCACGCCATCTGGTCGATCGGCACGCGCCCGTAGTCGGTCCCCGAGATCAGCTGTCGAGCTCGCGGGCGACGGCCCGGACCACCTCGGAGATGCGCTGAGCGATCTTGCGGTCCGGGTACTTGCCCTTGCGGAGCTCGGGCTGCACGGTCGCTTCGAGCAACGTGATCATGTCCTCGACCATCCCGTGCAGCTCGTCGGGGGTGTGCTTGCGCTCGACGGGTTCGCGGCGGGGGCTGCCGGTGTTCTGACGCACCGACGGGGCCGGCTCGAGCACCTTCAGGCTCAGTGCCTGCGGTCCGCGACGTCCCGCGGCCATACCGAACTCGACTCGCTGACCGGCTTTGAGGCCCTCGACGCCCTCGGGCAGCGCCGAGGAACGCACGTAGACGTCCTCGCCTTCCTCCTGCGAGAGGAATCCGAATCCCTTGTCGACGTCGTACCACTTCACCTTGCCGGTCGGCACTGAGCTCACCCGTTCATCTGTTGCTGTAGAAAGTTGCGTTGTTCGTGGGACCGATGTTCGGCCCGCACGAGTTTCGCGCCCCACGAGAACGTAGGACGCGAATACGTCAGTCTAGCGCGGTGATCCCGGATAGAGCATTCGAGTTGTTCCCTGCACCGCGCTCTTCACAGTGCCCCGTTTCGCACTACCGTGGTGTACGTGGACACAACGACCCGTAAGAGCAGCACCGCTCTGCTGCGCATCGCGCTGGCCCTGTTCGCGATCGGCCTCGTCGCCATCGTCGCGATCCTCATGTTTCCGATCTTTTCCGACGCCAAGCCCCCACTGGGGCTGTACCTGACGGCCATGTTCTCCGCGCCGACCGGCTTCGTGTTGGCCCTGGTGTACGCGCTGGCATCCGGACGAAGGGCGCGCTGACCATGCGGTTGATACTGAACGTCATCTGGCTGGTGTTCGGCGGCCTGTGGCTGGCGCTGGGCTACTTCCTCGCCGGACTGCTGCTGTGCATCCTGATCGTGACCATTCCGTTCGGCATCGCGTCGTTCCGCATCGGCGTCTACGCGCTGTGGCCGTTCGGGTCGACGATCGTCGACAAGCCGGGATCCGGGTCCGGCGCGCTCGTCGGGAACGTGCTCTGGCTGATCCTCGCCGGGTGGTGGTTGGCACTGACTCATGTGGTCACCGCCGTCGCGATGGCGATCACCATCATCGGCATCCCGTTGGCGATCGCGAACCTGAAGATGATTCCCGTATCCCTGATGCCCCTCGGCAAGGACATCGTTGCCGTTCGGTGACCTTCCGAACCGCTTCCGGTCGATGTGACTTCCATCACATCACGCTCCGGTAACGGGTAGGCAACGGACAGGGGTTCAATGCCCGGCACGTCCACTAGCTGGGCCGACTCGAGAGACCCGAAAGGGGTACGAAATGCGCTCTCGACGACACCTCGAAATCGACAGTTACCAAATAGTGACGTAAGGCGGGAATTTCAGTACGGTCAGCAGCGGCCGGAAAGTTCGGCCGAATTCCGACCCGCAGCGCCAAACCTCGTCCCGCGGGAACCGGAACACCCTCGACGATCACCCAGGGGACGAGGACGGGGGACCCACGTCCTCCACGGACAACCGGGAAGTTGTAGCGACTCACGAAGTCGCACCGACTTCCCTTGGGGTGAAGCCCAATTGCCCACTCGCAGGAGTGAGCGAAAAGGCCGGGCTACCTCTCAGCCCGAACCCGACAGCTGACCTCGCAGGCGCGTGTGGAGAGGATTTCAACTCGTATGAGCGGACGTCATCGCAAGCCGAGCACCACTGGCAAGACCGTCGCAAAGGTCGCTGTCACCGGAGCCATCATGGGCACCGCAAGCATCGCCTTCACCGGCACCGCCAACGCGGCACCGGATTCCGACTGGGACCGACTGGCACAGTGTGAGGCCGGCGGCAACTGGGGCATCAACACCGGTAACGGATTCCAGGGCGGGTTGCAGTTCTCCCCCAGCACCTGGAACGCACACGGCGGCCAGCAGTACGCGGCCACGGCCAACCAGGCCAGCCGCGAAGAGCAGATCGCAGTCGCAGAGAAGGTCCTCGACTCGCAGGGCTGGGGCGCATGGCCGTCCTGCTCCTCGAGCCTCGGACTGAGCAGCGCGCCCACCGAGCGCAGCGTTCCGGTCACCCCCAAGGCACCGGAAGTTCCCGCACTGCCCGACCTGACGTCCATCCCGGCAGTCGACAACTCGGCCGAGGTCGTCGAGGGCATCGTCACCGCCGTCCAGAACATCACCAACGATCCGCAGATCGCCTCGTTCGTGCAGAACGCGGCCCAGGGCATCCAGCTCGATCCGCAGATCGTGAACTTCTACCAGGCCAACAAGGCATTCCTGCCTCAGTAAGCGCCCGCGACGGTTCAGCTCGTACGAAAAAAGCCCCCGACGGATGTCGGGGGCTTTTTCGTGCTCGAGTGCCGCAGCTAACGATTGACCACGGTCACCGGATGGGCATAGGGGAGGTCTTCGACCGGCAGCGGGAACTCCGTGTCTTCGCCGAAGGGTGACAAGCCACCCGAGCGAGCGGACGAGAGTTCGGTCACCGCGTGGTCACCGCGAGCGGTTTCCGGCCAGCCTGGATCGACATAGGGCTTCTTCGACTTGTTCACCATGCGCCTATTTTGACACCTGCCCTGCGGCAAGCACCAGCCCAGGTCTCTAATCTGATAGACGATGACCGACACGACTGCGCACCGACACACCGACACGCCCCCGGATCTGCCTCAGTGGATCGCAGCTCGCAGCGACGCCGAGCTGATCAGGGCCATGTCGCTGCGTCCGGATCTGACCGCGCCGCCGCCCGCATCCCTGGCCGTGCTGGCCGGTCGGGCCGAGCAGCGCCGGTCGATCCTGCACACCGCGGACACCCTCGACACCCTGGCCCTGACGGTGCTCGAGATCCTCGCCGTCGAAGAGGCGTACGAGCGGCCCGTCACCCGCGCCGCGCTGCTGGCCGTGGTCGCCAAACGCGCACCGGCCAAGAGCGTGGACAAGGCACTGGCCCAGCTGCGCGAACGCCTGCTGGTGTGGGGCGACGCAGCCGGTTTCCGGATCGGCGCCACAGCGGCGGACGCGGTGCCGTGGCGCATCGGCCGCGCTCTCGACCCGGTGGACAACCTCACCGAATCACACATCACCGCGGCCCTCGCCGAACTCGGTGACGGCGAACGCAGTCTTCTCGAGACCCTCGCCAGATCGTCCCCGACCGGCCGTACCCGCGACGCCGCACCGGGCACGCCGCCGGATCGACCCGTCCAGAAGCTGCTCGCCGCAGGCCTACTGATCTGGTTGGACGAGCAAACCGTCGAGCTTCCCGTCCAGGTCGGGCAGATCCTGCGCGGCGAACCGATGTCGGACCCACGCTCGCTCGCCGAACCCAAGCTCGCCACCGGCACGTATTCGCTCGCCGATGTCGACGCCGCTGCCGCAGGAGAGGCACTCGAGCTGGGTCGGCACTGCGTCGCAGTGATCGAGGCACTGTCCGCTTCTCCTGCACCCGCTCTCAAGGCCGGCGGCCTCGGAGTGCGCGAGCTCCGCAAGATCAGCAAGGCAACCGGCCTCGACGACGACCGAGTGAGTGTCCTCGTCGAGTTGCTGGCGGCCGCCCATCTCATCTCGAGCGGAACACCGGACCCGGTTCCTGCGTCCGACAACGGCGACGACTACTGGGCGCCGACCCCTGCCGTCGACGCATGGCTCACCGCAGCCCCGGCGGCCCGCTGGCACACCCTCGCCTCCGCTTGGCTCGAAGTGCCGCGGGCACCGTGGGTCATCGGGATGCGTGACCCCAACGACAAGCCCATCGCCGCCCTGTCCGAGGAAGTCCGCTCTCCTGCCGCACCGCGGGATCGACGCATGATCCTGGAATTGCTCGCCGAACTCGGCAGTGGGCACGCAGCGCAGCCCGCCGACCTCGCCCGCACCCTGGCGTGGCGTCGACCCCGGTGGTCGGGGCGCTTCGGCGTCACGCCCGTCGGACATGTCCTCGCCGAGGCAACGGCTCTCGGCATCGTCGCCCGTGGGGCGATCTCGACCCCGGGCCGCTCCCTGCTGCACGACGGCAATGCCGAGGCCGACATGCGTGCGGCCCTGCCCGAGCCCATCGACTACGTCCTGGTGCAAGCCGATCTCACGCTGGTGGCACCCGGCCCGCTCGAGCCGGACCTGCAGGATCGAATCGAACTGGTCGCCGATGTGGAATCCGCGGGCGCAGCCACGATGTACCGGATCAGCGACACCAGCCTGCGCCGCGCTCTCGATGTGGGACTGAGCGCCTCCGAGCTGCACACGTTGTTCGCCACCCACTCGCGCACGCCGGTGCCCCAGGCCTTGACCTATCTGATCGACGACGTGGCTCGTCGGCACGGCCGGCTACGAGCAGGCGTCGCCGCGTCGTTCGTTCGATGCGAGGATCCGGCATTGCTGGCCGAGGTGATGTCGTCCCCGGCGGCCGAATCGCTGGTCCTGAGAGCGCTGGCTCCGACCGTCGCGATCTCCCAGGCCCCGCTCGCCGAAGTGCTCACGGTCCTGGCCGGAGCCGGGTTTGCGCCTGCGGGCGAGGACTCGTCCGGCACCATCGTCGATCTGCGATCCCGCGGGTCGCGGGTATCGGCGAGGCGGCCACGCCAGGCGTTCCGCACTCCGGCCGTCCCCACCGAGGAACAGCTGGGTTCGTTGGTGCGCGGGATGCGCGCTGCCGACAGAGCAGCAGGCAACGGCGGCGCAGTGGTGCGGGCCGACGGATCTCGGGCCAGCAGCACCGCGACGATGACGCTGCTGCAGACCGCGGCGAAGGTCAAACGGAGCGTGAGCATCGGCTACGTCGATGCCCAGGGCGTGGCGACCCATCGCATCGTCGATCCGATCAGCATCGGCGGCGGCCAACTCGACGCGTTCGACCCCGCCACCGGTGGGGTTCGGCGCTTCACGCTGCACCGGATCACCTCGGTCGCGTTGGTCGAGTAGACCGGGCTCACGTGCACGCACGCCCCTACCTGTGGACAATGGAGAAGTTGCGCTCTTTCGGGCGCAGCAGATGTCTCTAGGAGGAACCCGTGACCGACGGCCCGCTGATCGTCCAGTCCGACAAAACGCTGTTGCTCGAGGTCGATCACGAACTCGCGGGTGCAGCGCGGGCGGCCATCGCACCGTTCGCGGAGCTCGAACGTGCCCCCGAGCACGTGCACACCTATCGCATCACCCCGCTGGCACTGTGGAACGCACGTGCCGCAGGCCACGACGCCGAGCAGGTGGTCGACGCGCTGGTGAACTTCTCGCGTTACGCGGTACCGCAACCGCTGCTGGTCGACATCGTCGACACCATGGCGCGCTACGGCCGGTTGCAGTTGGTCAAGAGCCCGATACACGGTCTGGTCCTGATCAGCCTCGACCGCGCAGTGCTCACAGAGGTGATGCGCCACAAGAAGATTGCGCCCATGCTCGGCGCGATGGTCGACGAGGACACGGTGATCGTGCATCCGAGCGAACGCGGCCACGTGAAGCAGATGTTGCTCAAGATCGGCTGGCCTGCCGAGGACCTCGCCGGCTACGTCGACGGAGAAGCCCACCCCATCGAGCTCGACACCGAGGGCGGCAACTGGACGCTGCGTGACTACCAGGAGATGGCGGCCGATTCGTTCTGGGCCGGCGGCTCGGGCGTCGTCGTACTGCCCTGTGGCGCGGGCAAGACGATGGTCGGCGCAGCAGCGATGGCCAGAGCCAAGGCGACCACGCTGATTCTGGTCACCAACACCGTCGCCGGTCGGCAGTGGAAACGCGAACTCATCGCACGCACCTCGCTCACCGAGGAGGAGATCGGCGAGTATTCGGGAGAGCGCAAAGAGATTCGCCCTGTGACAATAGCCACGTATCAGGTGATCACGCGTCGTACCAAGGGTGAGTACAAGCACCTCGAGCTCTTCGATTCCCGCGACTGGGGATTGGTGATCTACGACGAGGTGCATCTGCTCCCCGCGCCGGTGTTCCGGATGACGGCCGATCTGCAGTCGCGTCGACGCCTCGGCCTCACCGCGACGCTCGTCCGCGAGGACGGCCGCGAGGGCGACGTCTTCTCGCTGATCGGGCCCAAGCGCTACGACGCGCCGTGGAAGGACATCGAGGCACAGGGCTGGATCGCCCCGGCCGAGTGCATCGAGGTTCGCGTCACCCTCACCGATGCCGAGCGCATGTCGTACGCGGTCGCCGAGCCCGAGGAGCGCTACAAGCTGTGTTCGACGGCGCACACGAAGATCGCCGTCGTGAAGTCGATTCTCGCCAAACACCAGGACGCTCCGACGTTGGTCATCGGTGCGTACCTCGACCAGCTGAACGAGCTCGGTGAAGCGCTGAACGCTCCGGTCATTCAGGGCTCGACCAAGAACAAGGAACGTGAAGTGCTGTTCGACGCGTTCCGCAAGGGCGAGATCCAGACGCTCGTGGTGAGCAAGGTGGCGAACTTCTCGATCGACCTTCCGGAAGCCTCCGTTGCAGTGCAGGTTTCGGGAACGTTCGGCTCCAGGCAGGAAGAGGCTCAGCGCCTCGGCCGTCTGCTCCGACCGAAGCACGACGGCGGTCAGGCACACTTCTACTCGGTGGTCTCCCGCGACACCCTCGATGCCGAGTACGCAGCCCACCGTCAGCGTTTCCTCGCCGAACAGGGCTACGCCTACCGCATCACCGACGCGGACGATCTGCTCGGTCCGGCGATCTGAGACTTCGGGTCGGCTCGGTGCCGTGCTAGGAATACCTGTGTGCGCAAGTTCGAGTTCCCTGTAGACGTAGCCCACGCGAAGTCGGTCAACGAGACGTTCACCGAGCTTCGCCGGTTGCGGGCATCCGCAGCTCTCACCGCGGTGTTCCTGATCGCGCTGGGAGCGTGGTTCATCTGGATCGCGGCCCCGTGGTCGTACATCCTCGGCGTGGTGTTCCTGATCGGCGCGGCCACCTCGCTCTGGGTGATGCTGTGGGCGCCCCGAAAGATGGGTTCCATCGAATCGCAATATGCTGCAGGCGATCTGGTGCCGGCGGTGGTGGCCGAGAAGCTACCGAGTGGAGCAATACTGCTGGCCCTGGTCGATATCGCGAAGCCGGAGGTCGACGAGCCGCACTTCGTGTTGATCACCCGCGTCGTGCGGTCGCTTCCCGGACACGCCGTCGAGCGGGGCGCACAGGTGCCCGCGGTGTCGGTTCTCGCGGACCGTGGCCGAAACACCGGCGGTCGAACGTGGCAGTTGGCCTCGGCGATGCCCATCGCATGGGGAACCACCGATCCGGCAGTCATCACACGCGCCGTCGAGGAGATCACCGAGGGTGAGTGGGCGTTGCTGCACGCCAACATCGGCCTGTCGGAGAAGGTCCGCACGGCCAAGAACCAACAGTTGCTCATCGATCCTGCGGATCTTCCCGACGACCTGCGCTAGAGCCTGCAGCAACGACCTAAGCCAGTGCGGCGATCACTTCCCGCTCGAAGAGTTCGATGCCGGAGCGGTCGTAGGCCGCTTCGGGGAAATAGAAGATGCCGTACGTCATCCCTCGGTCCTGCAGCGCCGTCAGGTTTTCGACGATCTGCTCAGGAGTTCCCACTGCGGGCATGCCGCGGTACGCATCGAGTGCGCTGTGCGCCTTCTCGGCACCCACGTACTCGGTCAGGCGAGCTTCGAGGGCGCGCAGTCTGTCTTCCACCTCGGCCTCGGTCGCGCCGATGGCGACGTTGTAGTTCGCCGAACGGACGATGGCATCGAAATCGGTACCCACGGTCGCGCAATGCTCGCGCAGCAGAGCAGATTTCGTGGCGAATCCGGTGGGGGTTCCGTCGAAGTTGGTGTAGTTCGCGTACTTCGCGGCGATCTTCAGAGTCACCTTCTCGCCGCCGCCCGCGATCCACAGCGGAATGCCTCCCTCCTGCAACGGTAGGGGTCGCACCACGGCACCGTCGATCTCGTAGTACTTGCCGTCGAGGAACACCTCTCCGGCCGTCCATGCCTGCTTGAAGATCTGCACACCCTCGTCGAGCCTGCCCAATCGTTCTCCGGCAGAGGGGAACCCGTAGCCGTAGGCGCGGAACTCGTGCTCGTGCCAGCCGCCTCCGATGCCCATCTCGACGCGGCCGCCGGAGATGATGTCGACGGTGGCAGCAACTTTGGCGAGGTAGGCCGGGTTGCGGTACGCCATCGCCGTGCACATCTGTCCCAGCCTGATGCGTGACGTGGATGCGGCCAAGGCGGACATCAGCGACCAGGCCTCGTGCGTCGCCTCGTCGGTCGCGGTCGGAACGGTGTGGAAGTGGTCGTAGACCCACAGAGATTCCCACGGACCGGCCTCGGCGGCGAGCGCGTGATCGCGCATCGCACTCCAGTGCCGGGCAGGGTCGATACCGACGAGATCGAGACGCCACCCCTGTGGCACGAACAATCCGAATCGCATGACAGGCACAGTACAGACGCAGGGCGAAGGACCGGTTCCGGTCTGTGAACTACGCTGCAGGAATGTCCGAGTTGTTCCCCTCGCGCACAGTGGCACGGTTGCGCCCGTTCGCATCGACGATCTTCGCCGAGATGACCGCTCTCGCCGTCGAGAAGAATGCCGTCAACCTCGGGCAGGGCTTCCCCGACACCGACGGCCCACCGGCCATGCTCGAGGCCGCGCGTGAGGCCATCGCCAGCGGCCTCAACCAGTACTCCCCCGGCCCCGGCATGCCGGTGCTGCGCGCTGCCATCGCCGACGACAGGGCGGCCAGATTCGGTCAGAGCTACGACCCCGATTCTCAGATACTCGTTACCGTCGGTGCCACCGAGGCGATCTCGGCGTCCCTCCTCGGTCTGATCGAGCCAGGCGACGACGTCCTGTTGATCGAGCCGTTCTACGACTCCTACGCGGCCGCCATCGCTCTGGCCGGTGCCACCAGGACCGCCGTGTCGCTCGTCGCCGACGGCAACGGGTGGACCGTCGACACCGACGCCCTCGAACGCGCCGTCGGGCCCCGAACACGCATGCTGATCGTCAATTCCCCGCACAACCCCACCGGCACGGTCTTCGACCGCGACACCATGATCCGCATCGCCGACATCGCGGTGGCACACGATCTGTTGGTCCTCACCGACGAGGTCTACGAGCACCTCGTCTTCGACGGCCGCGTGCACACCCCGATCGCGACACTGCCCGGAATGTTCGAGCGCACCGTCACCGTGTCGAGTGCCGCGAAGACCTTCAATGCCACCGGATGGAAGACGGGCTGGGCGCTCGGCCCTTCCCGATTGATCGACGCCGTCCGCGCCGCCAAACAGTTCATGAGCTTCGTGGGCGGCACTCCGTTCCAGCCGGCCGTGGCCTACGCATTGGAGCACGAGCAGGCGTGGATATCGGCGATGCGCGACGGCCTGCAACGCAAACGAGACACGCTCTCGGACGCTCTCGCCGCCGCGGGAGCGGATGTGAAGTACAGCGCGGGAACGTATTTCGTCTGTGCCGACATCGCACCGATCGGGCATGGTGACGCCTACGAGTTCTGCCGTGCCCTACCGGATCTGGTGGGCGTCGCCGCCGTTCCGGTCACGGCGTTCGTGGACGAGCCCGCTCCCTGGAAATCGTTGGTGCGCTTTGCTTTCTGCAAACAGGACGAGGTACTCGCCGACGCGGCCGAGAGGCTACGGAAGTTGTGACTCCGCAACCGACGATCCCGGCGTACTTCGTGAGGCAGGCCGTCGACCTCGCGACGAAGAGCGGAGTGGACCTGACCTACCCACTGTCGATGGCCGGCATCGGAGCCACCATCCTCGACAATCCGACGGAGCGTCTGACCACTCGGCAGGTCACCGCGTTCACCCAGGCCGTCTGGACGATGACCGGCGACGAACTGTTCGGTCTCGCCGCAGTACCGGTGCGCCGCGGGAGCTTTCGCGTGGTGTGCCAGACACTCATACACACCGAGAACCTGTGGGCTGCACTGATTCGAATGTCCGAGACCATGCGGGTACTGATACCGGTGCGCCCCATGACGATCGATCGAACCGAAGAATCCACGGTCTTGACCGTGCACGTCACCCCCACCACCCATCTGAGCCCGGAAGGCAACCAGCTCGCCGAGCGACTGCTGACCGACTTCCTGTTGATTCTGTTGCACCGATTCGCGGCGTGGCTCATCGGTAGCCGGGTCAAGCTTCTGTCGGTGCAACTGCCCTACGCGCTGCCGGGACCCGAGGCGGGAAAGATGTACGACGCCATCTTCGGAACCCACGTGGAGTTCGGAACCGAGCTCGCCACACTGGAATTCGACAGCGCGGTGATGCGGGCACCGATCGTGCAGACCGAGGCGAGTCTGGCGGAGTATCTCGCGGAGTCGCCCAATCTGCTGTTCTCGTCCCGGGATTACGACAGCACTGCGTCGAGCCAGGTTCGCCGCGCCCTGGAAACCGGATTCAAAGGTGGCGCACCGGGAACCGACGAGATCGCGGCAATGCTGAACATCAGCCCACCGCACCTGCGACGAATCCTTCGGCAGGAGGGCACCTCCATCAACCAACTGCGCGAAGAGGTGCTGCGCGACGCAGCCATCTCCGGGCTCAGCCGCGGAGACAGCGTCGACGACATCTCTGCCCGGTTGGGCTTCTCCGAGCCCAGCGCGTTCCGCCGAGCCTTCAAGCGTTGGACCGGTCAGACCCCCGGCGCATATCGTCTCAGCTGACGCAGAACTCGTTGCCCTCGGGATCGGTCATCGTGATCCAGACACTGGGGCCCTGATGTCCTCGATGCAGCACCGACGCACCCCGTGCTTCCAGTTGCGTGACCACCGATTCACGCTCGTCGCCGACGCGGATGTCGAGGTGCAACCGATTCTTCACCGATTTCGGCTCGGCCACCGACTGGAACAGCACCCGTGGGCTGCCGGGTGACTCGGGATCGACGATCGCCGCGCCCGCCTGCCACACCAGAACGCCCTCGAACGTGATCGTGTCCTCTTCGCGGGCATGGCCGGCAGCGACCATCTCACGGATGAAGTCCTCGTTGCTGGGTTCGACCTGCCAGCCCAGAGTCTGCGCCCACCATTTCGCCAGCGCATGCGGGTTCGCACTGTCGACGACGACCTGAAATCGATATCCCATGACGGCACGCTACCGCCGTTCGCTGGAAATGGGAACACACGTTCGATACAGTGGCGGTCATGTCGCTCGCCATGCAGGGCTCGTTGTTCGGTGACGCCGACGGTGGCGTCGGGTCGCTCGAGTCCGTCACCCGTCGCGAACTGACACTCGGGGCGTGGGTGGACGTTCGCCCGGGCTGGTTGGCCGATACCCACCTGTTCGATTCGCTGGTGGACGCCGTCGACTGGCGGGCCGAGCGCAGGCAGATGTACGACCGCGTGGTCGACGTGCCGCGCCTGGTTCGGTTCTACGCCGAGCGCGAGCGGTGGCCCGACGCCGCACTGTACGACGCGCGCGACGCCCTCGACGAGCACTACCGCGCCGAACTCGGTGAATCGTTCGCCACCGCCGGATTGTGCTACTACCGCGACGGATCGGACAGCGTCGCCTGGCACGGCGACAACATCGGCCGCAGCGCCACCGAGGACACGATGGTTGCGATCGTATCGCTCGGCGCCACACGACAACTCATGCTCCGACCGCGCGGCGGCGGAACCTCGCTGAAGTTCACGCTCGGGCACGGCGACCTGGTGGTGATGGGCGGCTCGTGTCAGCGGACCTGGGAGCATGCCGTACCCAAGTCCACCCGCGCGACCGGCCCACGCATCAGCGTGCAGTTCCGACCCCGCGGGGTTCGCTGACACACGACGCGTCAACGCGCGGTCGGGTTTCGACGCTCCTCGACCGCTGCCGCAAGTGCGTCCAATTGCGTTGCCGTGGTGTCCCAGTCGAGGCAGGCATCGGTGATCGACTGCCCGTACACCAGATCGTCACGGCGGCCGAGTTCGAGATCCTGACGCCCCGCGACCAGGAAGCTCTCGAGCATCAGACCGACGATGCCGTGTTCGCCTGCCGCGACCCGCGCTGCCACGTCGGTGACCACGTCGACCTGCTTGTTGTGGTCCTTGCGGCTGTTGCCGTGGCTGGCGTCGATGACGACTCTCTCCGGTAGGCCCGACTTTCGCAGTCGCGCAACGGTATCGGAGACCGATTCGGCGTCGTAGTTCGGACCGTCGACGCCGCCGCGCAGAATGACGTGGCAATCCGGGTTTCCGACGGTACGGATCAGAGCCGCCTGACCGTCGAGATCGGTGCCGGGGAAGACGTGGCTCGCGGCGGCAGCGCGGGTGCCGTCGACCGCGACCTGGATGTCGCCCTCGGTGGAGTTCTTGATCCCCACCGGCATCGACAACGCACTGCACAGCTGGCGGTGCACCTGACTCGCCGCCGTTCGCGCACCGATTGCGCCGTAGCTGACCAGGTCTGCGATGTACTGCGGGGTGATCGGGTCGAGGAACTCGCACCCGACCGGTAGACCGAGCGCGGAAATGTCGAGCAGCAGTTGACGTCCCACGCGCAGGCCCGAATTGATGTCGAAGCTACCGTCGAGGTGCGGATCGTTGATCAAGCCCTTCCACCCGAGCGTCGTCCGCGGCTTCTCGAAGTAGACCCGCATGACGATGTGCAGTCGATCGCCCAGTTCGGACGCCTTGGCCGCGAGGCGTCGGGCGTAGTCGAGTGCAGCGTCGGTGTCGTGCACCGAGCACGGGCCGACGACGACGATCAGTCGATCGTCACGACCGTCCAGCACGTCGACCACGCCGGCGCGTCCGGTTCTGACGGTGGCCGAGATCGCGTCGTCCACTGCATGGTCGCGGCGCAGCACCGACGGGGCAACCAGCGGACTGATGCTGATGGTCCGCTGATCGTCGAGAGGTGGGGTATCGAGAGAGAGTGTCATGAGAGGGCTTTCCTGTTCCCAGGCCGGCTCCTCATGCTCCACACGCACTTCGAGCCGGTCTGTATCCGGCTCGTGGGGTGGAGGGTCAGCGCATGGCGTCGCTGGCTGACCCACCCGGGGCCGGCCTGCTAAACCAGAAATACGTGCGCTGCATGAAAAGCACCGTAGCAGATTCGTCGCGGATGCATCTATGCTCGTTCCTGCAGTCGGTTCGCCAGGTGTCCATGAGGAGCCCCGAAGTTCGCCACGGCGTCGAAGCGATGCGCAGCAGTTCCGGCGCATCGCGAGAGGGAACCCGGTGAGAATCCGGGACTGTCCCGCAGCGGTATGCAGGAACGACCGCCGTCACCACAAGCACTGAAGAGGCCTCTTCGGGAAGCGACGGCCAGTAGGAGTGGGCTCTTCGTCCACGCGCCCGCGAGTCCGAATACCTGCCGTCTGTGCTGCGCACGCCGTGCGCAGCGGTTCACCGCCTCGTGGAATGGGCGCGTAACCCTGGTACGGCTGCTCGTGGGGCTCTCCGGGATGTGCGCGTCCGAGAAGGCGGTGCACCGTCGATGCAGCAGTCACCTGGAGACCAACCGTGAGTATCGAATTCACTGCCACCGTTCTCGGCTCGGCCCGTATCGGACCGAACCGAGAACTCAAGAAAGCCGTCGAATCCTATTGGGCCGGAAAGCTCGACGCCGTCGGACTCGAATCCGTGGCGCGGACGTTGCGCGAGACCACCTGGCGAGAACTCGCAGCCGCCGGACTCGATTCCGTTCCGGTGAACACTTTTTCGTACTACGACCACATGCTCGACACCGCAGTGCTACTCGGAGCGCTGCCACCGCGAGTGATGGGACTGGGCACCGAACTGGACCGGTATTTCGCGGCAGCACGCGGGACCGACGCCGTCGCACCGCTCGAAATGACCAAGTGGTTCGACACCAACTACCACTATCTCGTCCCGGAGATCTCCCCCGACACCACCTTCTCCCTGCACTCGGAGAAAGTAGTGGACGATCTGAAGCAGGCTGTTGCGCTGGGCATTTCGGCGCGACCGGTGATCATCGGACCGATCACGTTCCTGCTCCTGTCCAAGGCAGTCGGCGGCGGCGCACCTCTGCTGGACCGCCTCGACGAGATTCTGCCGCTGTACGGCGAGCTGCTGACGACACTCGCCCATGCCGGAGCCGAGTGGGTCCAGATCGACGAACCTGCGCTCGTGGCCGATCGCACTCGGAGCGAGATCGACGCCGCGAAGAAGGCCTACGACTTTCTGAGTGCGGTGTCGACGAGGCCTGCCATATTGCTGGCGTCGTACTTCGGCGACCTCGGCGCTGCGCTACCCGTGCTGGCATCGACCGGAGTCGAAGGATTCTCGATCGATCTGACGGTGCCGGGCACCGTCGAGCAGGTTGCCGTGGTACCTGCGCTGGCAGGCAAGCACATCGTCGCGGGCATCGTGGACGGTCGCAACATCTGGCGAACGGATCTCGACCGGGCACTTGCAACGTCGGCGAGCCTGCTGGGCAGCGCGAAGAGCCTGGCAGTGTCGAGTTCGTGCTCGCTGCTGCATGTTCCGTACACCCTCGACGGAGAGACCGACATCGTCGATCCGCTCCGGTCGTGGTTGGCGTTCGGCGCCGAGAAGGTTGCCGAGGTGACACTCCTCGCCCGGGCGCTTCGAGACGGGACCGAATCGGTCTCATCCGAGCTCGAGCGGGCCCGCACCGCGCTCGATAGCCGTCGCACCGATCCGCGCCTGCACGACTCGGTCATCCGAGCACGCATGGAGGCGGGTGTCTCCGTCGACCGAACCCCGGCCGAGGAGCGTCGTCGAGCACAGGCCGAGCGGCTGGACCTGCCGTCGTTGCCGACGACCACCATCGGTTCGTATCCGCAGACCACGCAGATACGACTCGCTCGGGCAGCCCTGCGCACAGGTGCGATCGACGACGCCGAATACGCATCCCGGATGCAGTCGGAGATCGCCGATGTCGTTGCACTGCAGGAGAAGATCGGACTCGACGTGCTGGTGCACGGTGAGCCCGAGCGAAACGACATGGTGCAGTACTTCGCCGAACAGCTCAGCGGCTTCGCAGCGACGTCCAACGGCTGGGTCCAGTCGTACGGAACTCGGTGTGTTCGGCCGCCGATTCTGTACGGCGACGTCTCGCGTCCCGAACCCATGACCGTGAAGTGGTCGGAGTATGCGCAGTCGCTCACCGACAAGCCTGTCAAGGGAATGCTGACCGGCCCGGTGACGATTCTGGCGTGGTCGTTCGTCCGAGACGATCGACCGCTGGCCGAGTCCGCGTCCCAGATCGCCCTGGCGATCCGGGACGAGACGATCGATCTGGAGGCAGCGGGCATTCGCATCGTCCAGGTGGACGAACCTGCCCTACGCGAGCTGCTACCGCTGCGTGCGAAAGATACAGCGGCGTATCTGGAATGGGCGGTGCGATCGTTCAAGATCTCGACGTCCGGTGTCGCCGACGACACGCAGATTCACACGCATCTGTGCTACTCGGAGTTCGGTGAGATCATCGACGCGATCGTCGCCCTGGACGCAGACGTGACGTCCATCGAGGCGGCTCGCTCGCACATGGAGGTGCTCGACGACCTGAACTCCGTCGGCTTCGACCTCGGCGTCGGCCCCGGTGTGTACGACATCCACTCACCGCGGGTACCGAGTGTCGAGGAGATCACCGAGTCTCTGCGCGCTGCACTGAAAGCCGTTCCCGCCGAACGACTCTGGGTCAATCCCGACTGCGGACTCAAGACCCGCGGGCCGGCCGAGGTGGAACGGTCACTGACGAACATGGTGCAGGCGGCGACCGCGCTGCGCTGACACCGGGTGAGCGGAACTTCGGCCCCTGCTACGAAGTTCCGCTCACCTCGTTCGCGAGGTACAGGCTAGGCTTACCTGCCTACGCCCGCCCTGTGAAAGAGAACGAAGTGAAACGTCTACTGCTGGCCACCACGATCGCCGCGGTCACCGCACTGACCACCGTTGCCTGCGGCGGCACCGCCGAGCAGACGGCCACGCCTTCCACCAGCACCGAAGCGACCACCGGCGACGCCGTGACGGACGCACCGGGACCGACCGGCATCCCCGACGGCATGGGTTCGGGTGCCGCGGACGGAGTGTTCCCCCGCACGGTCGGCCACTTCGGCGGCTCCACCGAGATCCCCGCCGAACCGAAGAAGATCGTCGTGATCGCCACCGGCCAGCTCGACGCGGCCCTCACTCTGGGCGTCGTACCCACCGGAGTCGCCTACGGCGACGGAGCCGCACTGGTCCCGGACTACATCAGCTTCTCGTTCCCGCAGTACGCGGATCGGATGGACCGGTTCGTCGACGTCGGCAACCGGCAGGAAGTCGACATCGAGGCCATCGCCGCCATCGAACCCGACCTCATCCTGGCGAACAAGGCAGGCTCCGAAGACATCTACTCGACGCTGTCGACCATCGCGCCGACCGTACTGACCGAGGGCACCGGAGTGAACTGGAAGCAGGACTTCCTGCTTCTCGCCGACGCGTTGGGCCGTACCGAGCAGGCACAGACCTTCGTCGACACCTTCACGTCCGACGCTGCGGCACTGGGCGATTCGGTTGCCGGTGGCGGCACACCCACGGTCTCCTTCGTCCGCTTCACGGCGGATCGCGCACGCGTGTTCGGCATCCCGTCGTTTGCGGGATACATCGCCTGGGACGCCGGACTGGCCCGACCGGAAAGCCAGCAGTTCGACAAGACCTCGCAGGACTTCAGCGAGGAGGAGATCCAGCTCGCGAACGCCGATTGGGTGTTCGTCTCCAGCCAGGATGCCGAAGCCGATTCGAGCGCCGCGTCGTACACCACCAATCCGCTGTGGACCGGAATGAGCGCGGCCACCGAGAACCACATCGTGCGCGTCGACGACGACCCGTGGTACCTCAACGCAGGCCCGACGGCGGCAACCATCGTGCTCGACGGCCTGAAAGACGCCCTTCAGGGCTGACGCCCGGTGAGTGGAACCTCGAAGCAGACCACGAGGTTTCGCTCACATCCGCCAGATAGGTTGCGCACAACTTAACCGTGCACTACAGTTCTTGGAGTGACCAACGAACTCGCACTCGACCGTCAGGTGTGCTTCGCGCTGTACTCCGCATCGCGGGCTACCACCGCGGTGTATCGCCCGATGCTCGAGGAGCTCGGGGTCACGTACCCGCAGTACCTCGTACTGCTGGTGCTGTGGGAACAGGACGGGCGCGGCGTCAAGGACATCTGCGCCGAACTCGACCTGGACACCGGCACTCTGTCGCCGATGCTCAAGCGGCTCGAAGGTCTCGGATTCATCGAGCGTCGACGACTGAGCACCGACGAACGCCGCGTCGAAATCCACCTCACCGAGACCGGTAGCGCCATGCGCGCGAAGGCACTCGACCTCCCACGCAAGCTGGCCGAGAAGACCGGCATGGGAATCGACGATCTCGTCAAGCTCAAGGAATCGCTCGACGCATTGACGAGCGCTCTGCATCACACCGATTCGCGCACGACAGAAGGAGAATCATGAAGACCATCTACACCGCCGAAGCTCTCGCGACCGGAGAGGGCCGCAACGGCCACGCCCGCACCTCCGACGGACGTCTCGATCTCGACCTCGCCATCCCGGAGGCCATGGGCGGCAGCGGCAACGGCACCAACCCCGAGCAGCTCTTCGCCGCCGGCTATGCCGCCTGCTTCCACTCCGCACTGCAGATGGTGGCGCGCCAGGACAAGGCCGACGTCACCGATTCGGCCGTCGGCGCTCGCGTCGACATCGGACCCAACGACGCGGGCGGCTTCCAGCTCGCCGTCACCCTCGAGGTGACGCTGCCGAACCTGAGCCGCGAGGACGCGCAGGCCCTGGCCGACAAGGCCCACCAGGTCTGCCCGTACTCCAACGCCACCCGCGGCAACATCGACGTCACCGTCACCGTCACCGAAGACGAGTAAGAGGAAACACCATGAAGGCACACGAAATTCACCTCGCGTCCCGCCCAGAAGGCTGGCCGACCGAAGACAACTTTCGCGCGGAGGTCGTCGAACTCCCCGAACTCGCGGACGGGCAGATCCTCGTCCGCAACATCGTGATGTCGGTCGATCCGTACATGCGTGGTCGCATGAACGACGTGAAGTCGTACGTCCCGCCGTTCCAGATCGACGCCCCGCTCGACGGCGGTGCCGTCGGCGAGATCGTCGAATCCAAGGCCGAGGGTTTCGCCGTCGGCGACGCCGTTCTGCACGGTAAGGGCTGGCGAGATCTCGCCGTCGTTCCGGCGAAGGGTGCGAGCAAGGTCGACCTGTCCGCCGCGAAGGCGTCCGCATACCTCAGTGCGCTCGGAATGACCGGCACGACGGCGTACGCAGGCCTCACCGAGGTCGCCTCGTTCAAGGAGGGCGACGTCGTGTTCGTGTCCGGCGCTGCCGGCGCAGTCGGGTCGCTCGTCGGACAGATCGCCAAGGCGCTCGGCGCATCTCGGGTCATCGGCAGTGCCGGATCTCCGGCGAAGGTCGCCCGCCTGCTCGAGCTCGGTTTCGACGCGGCATTCGATTACCACGACGGCCCGGTCGCCCAGCAGCTCCGCAAGGCGGCACCGGACGGCATCGACGTGTACTTCGACAACGTCGGCGGCGAGCATCTCGAAGCCGCCATCGGTTCGATGAACAAGTACGGCCGAATTGCCATGTGTGGAGCCATCGCTCAGTACAACTCCACCGAGCCGACGCCCGCACCGCGCAATCTTGCTCTGGCCATCGGCAAGGAGCTGACGCTCAAGGGATTCATCGTCGGTTCGTACGCGCACCTCACCGAGGAATTCCGCTCGAAGATGACCCAGTGGTTGGACAGCGGCGCAATCGAATTCGACGAGACAGTCGTCGACGGTCTCGACAACGCTCCCTCTGCGTTCATCGGACTCATGAAGGGCGAGAACACCGGCAAGATGGTCGTCACCATCTGAGTCGGACCCGAAAGGTTCTACCGCAGTCCACACCCCGGTCGGGAATTCCGACCGGGGTGTTTCCATGTTCCACCGATTAGAGTCGATGCATGCCCGCCGCTCCCCTGCCGTTGCGCGACGGCCTCGACCCCACTCGGGTACGGATGCCCGACACGTCGAGCGGCATCACCGTGCTCGACTATCTGCGCGCCCGGTTCCCCCAGGACGCGGCCAGGCTGACCGAGAAGGTCGCCGGCGGCGAGATCGTCGACGCGGTAGGCGCACCCATCGATTCGACGACGGTCGCGAGACCGCGAGCGGACATCTACCTCTACCGAGACCCACCGGTGGAGCCGACGGTGCCGTTCTCCCTCGACGTCCTGCATCGCGACGAGAATCTACTGGTGGTCGACAAGCCGCACTTTCTGGCCACCACTCCGCGCGGTGCCTACGTCGCGCGGTCTGCCCTCGTCCTGCTCCGACGCCGGTTCGACCTGCCCGAGCTCAGCCCGGCGCACCGTCTGGACAGGCTCACCGCCGGGGTTCTGGTGTTCACCGTGCGACAGCAGGCCCGCCGGCCGTACCAGGAGCTGTTCGCTCAACGCACGATCACCAAGCAGTACGACGCGATCGCTCCACTCGCCCGGGACCTCGAACTCCCGTTGACGGTACGCAGCCGAATCATCAAGGAGCGCGGCGTTCTCCAGGCCCGCGAGGTACCCGGCGAGCCCAACGCCGAGACACTCGTCGAGCTCGTGGACACGCTCGGAGCCCACGGCCTGTATCGATTGCATCCTCGAACCGGCAAGACTCATCAACTTCGAGTTCACCTGTGCTCGTTAGGGATTCCGATCGTCGGGGACAATTTCTACCCCGAGTTCCGAGATGTCGCCGACGACGACTACTCCGACCCGCTCCGCTTGCTGGCACGCTCGATCGAATTCGTCGATCCGCTCAGCGGCCTGGTTCGACGGTTCGAGAGCAATCGGAGTCTGGATCCACCTGCTTCACAGCAGATTCGGCCGTGATATCGGCTATCTCGGCGGTACGGACCGTGATGCGATGTGAGATGACTGCGAGTGCGAACAGTCCGATCGCGACGTTCACCAGCGCGGCGAATCCCTCCTGAGCGAAGTCCACGAGCGCGTTGAGCAGAGTGAATATCAACGCGGACACGCGGAGTGTGCGCAGAGGCCAGAGCGGGCCCCGAGTGCGCAACCACAGCATCGCCGGTAGCGCCGTGGCGAAGGTGAGGCAGGCACTGACGAACAGGATCCCGCTTGCGATCCCCATCCCGTCGATGTCGATCGTCAGGTCGCGCCGATCGATGTGCAGCTCCCCGATGACGAGTTCGACGATCCCGAACACCACCCCGGCCCCGGAGATCAGAACCAACCCCCAGCCGACGACGGGAATCCACCGGGCGCTGGTGAAGAAGGCGGGAATCAGCCGGGGAACAGCGTTCCGCAGTGAGTGGGTACGCGACGTCGACAGACGACAGCGACCGAGCAGCAGTCTGATTCCGGCGACGGTGTCCGCGTCGGCACCCTCCGCCTCGGCCCGCGTGACCATCCGTAGCGCCCAGTCGCGTCGATGCTCGGGGAGGCCGTGCGCGACGCCGTCTGCGGCGATGGCAGCCGCGTTGGCCAGCGATTCGTCGACCGAGGGGCGGCGGAACTCCCGGACGATCCTGCTGAACACCAACAGCAGGACCACCAGGACGTACATGATCTCCGACGAGGGTCCGTAGAAGTAGTCGTTGTCCTTGGTGACGAACTTGCCGACTTCGTCGAGGAACAGCCCGAATCCGATCCCACCGAGCAGCACGGTGAACACCCGAACGCCGAACCCGATGAACATCCACCCGATCAGCAGAGCGAACATCATCGCCGCTCCGCCGTACAGGGCGTGAGCGATGTGGAGCGACTTACCACCCACCTGGGGGTAGTGGGTCAACTCCAGGTACGCCCTGGTGATCAGAATCGTCGCAATGGCGACGACCATGAACGCCTCGGATGCGGGACTTCCGTAGGCATCGCGGATCATGCCTCGGCGATGTGTGGTCCCCGAACGACCGGTCATCGATCGAGTATGTGCCGTCTGCCGTCGTTCACGGGCGGTTTTCGCACGTCATTGTTTCCGGGGTTGACAAATTCGGTTGCCGAAACTGCAATAGTGGCATGGACGAATCGAACACGAGTCTGGACGAGGTCATCGCAGGCCTCGGTCCCCGCCTCAAGCGCATCAGGATGGAGAAGAACACCACCCTGGCATCGCTGTCCGACACCACCGGAATTTCGATCAGCACACTGTCGAGACTCGAGTCCGGTGACCGCAAGCCCAGCCTCGAGTTGCTCTGGCCCATCGCTCGCGCCCATCAGATGAAACTCGACGATCTGGTGACTGCGCCGCCCGTAGCGGACCCTCGGGTGCGCACCACGGCCACCGTTCGCGAGCACGTGACGATCCTTCCCCTGACGCTGCGTCCTGGCGGCCTGCAGGCATACAAACTTCTGGTCCGACCCGAGGACTCCGAGCCTCGCCCAAGAACGCACGAAGGGTACGAGTGGCTCTACGTGCTGGACGGCACCCTTCGCCTCATTCTCGGCGAGCACGATCTGACGATGAAGGCCGGTGAGGCAGCCGAATTCGACACTCGTGTGCCGCACTGGTTCGGTGCCGTCGGAAACCGGCCCGTCGAGCTTCTGAGCCTGTTCGGACCCCAGGGCGAGCGTATGCACGTGCGGGCGAAACCGACGGTATGAAATGTCATGTCCGTGTGAGACAGTGAAGCCCGCTCGACGCCAGGATCCACTTCGGTCATCCGCACCGACCACAACATCTCGAGGAAAAAGATGACCGACAGACTGCCCGAATCGCCTGCATCTCGCACACACGTGGACATCGCAACCGGAGTGCTCATCGGGATCCACGGTGGATCCGTCGCCGACGCCATCGACGAGCTGTTCACGACCGCGCGAAATCACCGGGTCAGTCTGTTCGAGCTCTCACGCACGCTCATCACCGTCGCGGAGGGCCGCGACATCGAGCGATCGTCGGCCACCGATGCGGTGTACGAGGTGTGGGGCTCGGCGCTCGGCCGTCGGGGCGCAGAGGCGACCTTCGGCTTGGTCACCGATTCCGCAGCTGTCTGATCCAGCCGAGAGCTAGCCGCGAACGGATGGATCGCTGCGCAGTTCCGGAAAGCGCGCCGTCATCGCATCGACGTGTCGGTACATTTCGTAGAGCTCGGTTCGAAGCGTGGACGCCTCGGACTCGAACGCTCGGGCCTTGGATTCGGCGCGATCCGCGCGAGCTCGAAATGCCTTGGATTGGGCCCGCTCGATGGATGCCGAACATGTCTCGATGTGTTCGGCGAGTCCTCTCGCGAACACCCTCGCCTGCTCGAGGTTGACGGCATAGTTGTCGTCTCGCGGAGCCGGTGACGGCGCGCCGTTCGCTGTGCCCATGAAGACTCGTCACCCTCGATCGTCGGCCGGAATTTCTTTCGCGACTCTACGCTCGGCGTCGGACACTTCGTCCGTGAACCGGCGTCACCCGAAGACGAGTGCCAGGACCACCGATGCCGAGGTGGCAGCAATGGCGATGACGATGGTCGCCGCTATCGCGCGCTGCCGCACGGAGCGGTAGCTCGCGCCCGTCCGAGCACCGTCGACATCGGCATCGTCGGAATCGCCGTCCACGTCGTAGAAGTCGTCGGAATCAAGACCGTCCTCGTCGAAGTAGACGACGTCTCGCGGCGGCACCCATTGCTGGCCGTTGGCCTCGATCGCGGCTCCGAGCCGCGCCAGCCGTATCCGAGCGCGGGTCGGATACCAATCGGAGGGCGCGTGGATGGGCAGGGCCTGCGCCATCGTCAGGGGCGATCTGTACTGCTTTTCCAGGGCGGCGAACGCAGCGGACGCCGTGGGATCGTCGTCGGACTTGTCGGTGAGGAACCACGCCGCTCCGGCCGCCGCACGATCGCCGAGCACCAGATACGTGTACGCGAGCAATTCGAGGATGCCGGGCGACGTCGGGTTACGAACCAAGGCACCGACCAGCCGATCTCGAGCAGCGATGCTGTCTCCGCGCGCAAGATCCTCCTGCGCTCGATCGATCACGTCCACGCGTCGACAATAACTCGTGCACACGAAAAAGCCCCTGCCGGCCGACCGGAAGGGGCTTTCATCGTGCTTGTCGATCCAACACCGTGGTGGCCAGGGCCGGGATCGAACCGGCGACCTTCCGCTTTTCAGGCGGACGCTCGTACCAACTGAGCTACCTGGCCGGGCGGCACCGGTGAAACAATGCCATCGCAATGTCGGTACTTCCGTACCGATGTTGCGACCCTGACGGGACTCGAACCCGCGACCTCCGCCGTGACAGGGCGGCGCGCTAACCAACTGCGCCACAGGGCCTTGCTGTTGTTGCCGCGCTATTTCTAGCGCAGTAACTCTCCGAACTGCAAATCCGCATCTCGCCGTGAAGCGAAAAGAAGAATGCTGTACTGCCGACCGGATTGTCAATCCGATCTTTTCCTACGTACCCCCTACGGGATTCGAACCCGCGCTACCGCCTTGAAAGGGCGGCGTCCTAGGCCGCTAGACGAAGGGGGCCCGCCGAACTGCTTCGACGTTACCCTCAACGGCGTTCCGTTGGGAGCTGGGATAGCTTAGGACACTTTCGCTGTAAATCTCAAACCGGCAGGTCAGAGGCGGTTTTCGCACAGTTTTCGCCGTAGTGCTCCCACCCGTGCAGCTTGAATTCCGCGAGCCAACGCTCCGACGCCATGGCGAGCAGTACGACTTCCACGGACTCCTCGAAACGCTCGCGCAGATCCGCGTTGTCGGCCACCAGATCCGACATGTAGCGCTGACCCGCCATCGACGCGGCGAGCACTCGCACGAACTTGGCCGCATCGAACTCCGGCTTCAGGTCGCCCATCGCCAGCGCACGCTCGGCCTGAGCGAGCCCCTGAGCGCCCCAGACACGACCGCCACCCGAATGAACCTCCGCATAGAACTCCGGCTCGACGATCAGCCGGAACTCGGCGCGCACGATCACGTCGTTCTGGAAGTTCTGCGCGATGTCGTCCACGATCCCGCGTACGACGTAGAACGGATGTGCGGTGGTGTCCGCCCACTTCTCCGTGATGGCGACGTACCGATCCAGTCCCGCTCCGAGCACAGCTCGGGCCAGATCTTCCTTCGACTGGAAATGGAAGTACATCGCACCCTTGGTGGCATTGGAGCCCTCCAAGATGGTGTTGACGGATGCCGCTGCGTATCCACGCTTGGCGAACTCCGCCGCCGCCGCCTCTACGATGGCCGCCCGGGTCCGCCGTGCGCGCTCTTGTTGTGCCATTTACTCCGTGCCTCCGAGCCCCAAGCGCCCTGCGTATCCGCAGGTAGTACAGATAGAGAGTACTTCACCCGAACGACATACGAGTCGACTCACCTACGGTTCGCTTCGACACACACACCCGACCGAAAAATCGGTTAGGCAACCGAAACAAGCCGGATGGTATGATCTGCGCGGCTCGAGTGCGCTGCAGGGGGTGCGCACTCGAGCCGCTTTCTATCGGGCCCGCAACCGCAGGCGAACCAGCACTTCGTCGGACCTTCCTGGACCGAATCGCGCGCCGATCGACTCACCTTCGGCGTTGCCCGAGCCGCGGACGAGTTCCCCGAACCGGACGGTCGACACACCGTCCACGCCACCGCGGGAACCCGACCTGCATTCGGTTGAAAACCGAATTACATTTCGCGGTAACGCATCTCGAGTCCTGATTGTTTCGCTTTGCTCGTTAGCGTTTCAAATCTACTGCTCACCAACCGAATACACCGAGACGGTCGAGGAGCATCGGCCAAATCCATTGCCCGATAAACGATATGAGAAAGACCGGTCGGTAACGGTTTCGACACGTTCCCAGCCTTGCCCCGAGATCGCGTCCGTCCTGAATTACTGTGAAATGCATCACATCGGGAGTTCTGCCGATCGGAAGCGAGTGACTGCCATGAAGGTATCGATCCGCGCATGTCGTTCCATCACAACCTTGTTCGCGGTGGGCGTGCTCGCTCTGTCGACAACCGGCACCGCGGCCGCAGATCCCCTGGGCAACTTCGTGGCCCCCGTCGCCGATCCGGCTCTGTATCTACCCACCCCGCTGGGCGAGCCCTGGTTCGATCCACCCGCAGGCTACGAACAGCAACCTCCCGGAGCGGTGCTGGCGACCCGACGGGTGACCGTCGGACCTCTGTTCACGCCGGTCGTCTCGACCCAAATCCTGTTCCGTACCAACGATTCCAAGGATCGTCCGGTCGCGGGTGTCACTACGGTCATCGTGCCCTCGGCCCCATGGACGGGACCCGGGAGTCGGCCGGTGGTCGCGTACAACATGGCCATCGACTCACTCGGGAACACCTGCGCTCCGTCGTGGACCCTCCCCCGCGGCATTGCACCGGAGATCGTTCCGGTGCAGTCGTTCCTGGCGAAGAACTATGCCGTCGTCGTCACCGATCATCAGGGGCCGCGGCAGGGATACGCGGCCGGACCGATGGCGGGCCACGCCATCCTGGACGCCCTCCGCGCGATGGTGAAACTGCCCGAACTGGGCCTGCCTGCGGAGTCTCCGATCGCCGCGACGGGATATTCCGGCGGTGCCATCGCTTCCGGATGGGCCGCGCAGCTGGCTCCCACCTACGCCCCGGACGTGAATCTCGTCGGCGTGGCGTTCGGCGGTGCACCCACCGACTACCGCATTCTGCTGCGTTCTCTCAACGGAACGGTGGGGTCGACACTGTTCCTGTCGGCCACGCTCGGAGTCGCCCGAGAGTATCCCGAGATGTTCTCGTTGATGAACGCCAACGGTCTGCGCTTGGCCACCATCGCCAAGGACATGTGCATCTACCTGACCGCACCGGGCGGCCTGGTGGCACCCATCCCGGCACAGGCGCTGTCGGACATTCCGAACGTGGACCGGACACCGATCGCCGAACAGATCATCGCGTCGACCCGCATGGGTGGAGACCGGACACCGACCGTCCCCGTCTTCATCTATCACGGACAACAGGAGTTCTGGATTCCCAAGGAGGGAGTCGAGACCCTCTACGACGAATGGTGCGCTCAGGGTGCGAACGTGAGACTCGAGGAGTATCTCGGTGAGCACCTGATCGTCGCACTCAGCGGCATTCCGGGCGCGTACGCCTGGATCGACGACCGCCTGGCCGGTATTCCGGTGCCGAGCGGGTGCAGCAGCTTCGGACGTTGACCGGTCGGCACCACTGCCGGGGGTACTGCCCGCCGGCGCCGCGCGGCCCATTACACTTTCGAGCCGCGCCCCTATAGCTCAGTTGGTAGAGCTACGGACTTTTAATCCGCAGGTCGTAGGTTCGAGTCCTACTGGGGGCACCACACACCGTCCTGGTAACAGTGATCACACCTGTCCGGAACGTACACTCGGAAGTAACGATCGGCCGAGACAGAGCGACGTGCAGGGGGAACTGCAGCGTTCGTGAACTCGCGAAGGCCGGCCGGAGGATCGGCGCTCCGGGGGCACGTCGCGTCGATCGACACCGAACATCACGACCGCCGGAACAGCAAGTGAACAGGCACAACGAGGTTCACACCGAACCTACGGTGCCGTAAGCTGGACCGGTCGTACGCAATCTATGGAGGCGATCTAATGGCGAGGGATCTGACACAGCTCGAGCTTCTGCAAGAGCTGGTGCCCACTGCCGAGGACAATGTGAACCGTCACATCACGATGGCGCGGGAGTGGCACCCTCACGACTACGTCCCGTGGGACGAAGGTCGCAACTTCGCCGCACTCGGCGGCCAGGACTACGACCCGGAGCAGTCCAAGCTCTCCGACGTCGCACAGGCCGCGATGATCACCAACCTGCTCACCGAGGACAACCTGCCGTCCTACCACCGTGAGATCGCCGAGAACTTCTCCCAGGACGGTGCCTGGGGAACCTGGGTCGGTCGCTGGACCGCCGAGGAGAACAGGCACGGCATCGTCATGCGCGACTACCTCGTCGTCACCCGCGGCGTCGATCCCGTCGCCCTCGAAGAGGCCCGGATGATCCACATGACCAACGGGTTCGCCTCACCGGCAGGGTCGCAGACCGGTTTGCTGCACTCCGTCGCGTACGTGACCTTCCAGGAACTCGCGACGCGCGTCTCGCACCGCAACACCGGCAAGGTCTGCGACGACCCGATCGCCGACCGCATGCTCCAGCGCATCGCCGCCGACGAGAACCTGCACATGATCTTCTACCGCAACATCACCGGCGCGGCGATGGACATCGCACCCGACCAGACCCTCGACGCGGTCTCCGACATCGTGACGAACTTCGTCATGCCGGGCGCGGGGATGCCGAACTTCCGCCGCAACGGTGTGCTGATGGCCAAGCACGGCATCTACGACCTGCGTCAGCACCTCGAGGACGTCGTCTGGCCGGTGCTGCGCAAGTGGAGCGTGTTCGAGCGCAACGACTTCACCGCACGCGGTGAGAACAAGCGCGAAGAACTCGCCGCGTTCCTCGAAGACCTCGAGCGGCAGGCCACCAAGTTCGAGGAGATGCGCGATCGCTCCCTCGCCCGCGAACGTGCGAAGGCCGAAGCACGCGCGTCGTAAGCTCAGATCGGCTGGTGTGCCCGGTACCGACTTCGGTGCCGGGCACCACTGTTTTCCGGCGTCACCGTTCTCGGCCCACCGTCATCACCACGATCACGTTCCCTCCGTTCCAAAGGCTTCCCTCATGACACTGCAGATCGGCTCGCTGGAGTTGCGCAGCCCCGTCGTCCTCGCACCGATGGCCGGCGTCACCAATGTGGCGTTCCGCACCCTGTGCAGGGAGCAGGAGTTGGAGAGGGCAGGCAGTACCTCGGGTCTGTACGTGTGCGAGATGGTCACGGCGCGCGCGCTCGTCGAACGGCAGCCGGCCACGATGCACATGACGACCTTCGGCCCCACCGAGACTCCTCGGTCGTTGCAGCTCTACACCGTCGATCCGGACACCACGTACGCCGCGGCGAAGATGATCGTCGACGACGATCTGGCCGACCACATCGACATGAACTTCGGCTGCCCGGTTCCGAAGGTCACCCGAAAGGGCGGCGGTGCTGCGCTGCCCTACAAGCGGAACCTCTTCGGCCGCATCGTCGCTGCTGCGGTCAAGGCGACCGAGGGCACCGACATTCCCGTCACCGTCAAGTTCCGCGTCGGCATCGACGAGAACCACCACACTCACCTCGACGCAGGTCGAATCGCCGCCGACGAGGGCGCGGCGGCAGTGGCACTGCACGCCAGAACGGCCTCACAGCGTTACTCCGGCACCGCCGACTGGAACGAGATCGCTCGACTCAAGGAACATGTCTCCGGCATCCCGGTACTGGGCAACGGTGACATCTTCTCCGCCTCCGATGCAGTCCGCATGATGGCGGAGACCGGGTGCGACGGCGTCGTCGTCGGGCGAGGTTGCCTCGGCAGGCCCTGGCTGTTCGCCGAACTCAGCGCTCGCCTGAACGGCCGCCCCGAGCCCGTTCCCCCCACCCTCGGCGAGGTGGCCACGATCATCGCTCGCCACGCCGAGTTGCTGGCGCAGCATCACGGGGAGAAGAAGGGCCTGCGCGAATTGCGCAAGCACGTCTCCTGGTACCTGCGCGGGTTTCCTGCGGGGTCGGACCTCCGAGTCTCGATGGCGTTGGTGTCCACTCTCGGGGAACTGGACGACCTTCTGGCGCAACTCGATCCGACCGTTCCGTTTCCCAAGGACGCCGAAGGTCCCCGTGGTCGGCAGGGCTCGCCGGGCGCGGTGTCGCTGCCCGACGGTTGGCTCGACGATCCGGAGGACGTCTGTGTCCCCGCCGGTGCCGACCTGATGCATTCCGGCGGCTGATTCGCAGCTGACCAGCCGCCCACCTCGCACGAGTGGACCACGCCGCTCGAGTCAGTACTATGGCTGGGATTGCCGAGAAGGCAGCGCGTGCGTGTGATGGAAGGCCAGGTTCGAATTCGTGGGAGACGATCGAGAGTCGGGCCCGTCTGTGCCCGAGGGTCGCGCCCCATGGGAGCGCCCGCTGTCCTCAATCAGACAACCCGGCGCAATCGGACGATCCGGACAGCGCCCACCGCGATCCGAACGCCCCGCGACACCGGATCCGGAGCAGCCGCCGCAGCCCGGAGACAGCGGCAGGCTCGGTAAACGATCGCCGCGTAACGCCGACACCGTCTCGGTGGCCGAGTTGGTGGACAAGATGTCGCGCTCGGGATCGATGCGGCGGGTGCCGGCCGAGCGTCCCGACGCCGAAGAGCCGACCGAGATCATCGCCCCCATCACCGAGTCCACTCCCCCACCTGCCCGAACGGTGCCGCCGACCCCGGTGCCGCATGCGGCACCGGAACCGGTGGGTGCGCCCGCAACGGATCGCCCGGCTCTGACGCGGTTGGCGATGAGCCGGGTGCGTCGACGCCGTCGGGTGCGGATGATCGGCCGCAGCCTGGTCTCTCTCGTCGCGATCCTGGCGGTGGCCTTGACCGGAGTGGTGTGGGGATACCTACGCAACACCGATCAGGGATTTCTGCAGGTCGCCGCTCTCGATCCCGACTCGACCGACGTCGTCGACGCCGAAGGCCAATACGGCGACGAGACGTATCTGATCGTGGGCACCGACACCCGCACCGGGGCCAGCGGCGAGGTGGGTGCCGGAACCGTCGCCGACGCCGAGGGAGCCCGCTCGGACACGGTCATGCTGGTCAACATTCCGGCCGATCGCAGCCGCGTCGTCGCCGTCTCGTTCCCCCGCGACCTCGATGTCACGCGCCCCGAGTGCGAGCAGTTCGACAACGACACCAATACCTACACCGGGGAGATGTTCCCCGAGGCGTACGGCGACAAGCTCAACGCCACCTATGCCCTCGGCGGCCCGAAGTGCCTGGTCAAGACCATTCAGAAGATCTCGGGCCTGCGTATCGGACACTTCGTCGGGATGGACTTCGCCGGGTTCGAGTCCATGGTCGACGAGGTCGGAGGCGTAGAGGTCTGCACCGCGCAACCGCTGGTGGACTACGAATTGGGAGACGTCCTCCCCAACGTCGGAACGCAGCGCATCGACGGCCGAACCGCACTGAACTACGTTCGGGCGCGCAACGTCGAGTCCGAGGGCAACGGCGACTACGGCCGGATCAAGCGACAGCAGCGTTTCCTGTCGTCACTGCTCAGGTCTGCGCTCTCGAACAACGTGCTGCTCGATCCCGGCAAGCTCAACGGGTTCGTCAATGCGTTCACCTCGGACACCTTCGTGGAGAACGTCAAGACTCAGGACCTGGTGACGCTGGGACGCTCGCTGCAGAACGTGGACGCGGGTGCGGTCACCTTCCTGACCATCCCCACCACCGGCACCAACGATTACGGCAACGAGATCCCCAACGACGACGCAATCGGTGCGATCTTCCAGGCCATCATCGACGACGCTCCGCTGCCCGGTGAGGAACGCGCGGAGCCGGTGACACCCGACGTACCCGAACCTGCCGCCACACCCGACGCTCCGCTGTTGGCCGTCGATCCGGGAACCGTCTCCCTGCAGGTATCCAACGCATCGGACATCGCAGGCATGGCTCAGACGGCATCCGACGAGCTTGCGACATACGGATTCCAGATCCTGACGGTCGGCAACTTCTCGGGTACCGCCGCCCAGACCGTGGTGCGCTACTCCCAGGATCAGGAGGCGGCTGCGGCGACGGTCGCGTCGGCGATCCCCGGCGCTGCCATCGAACTGGCACCGAGCCTGAACAATGTCGTCGAGGTCGTGCTCGGCTCGAACTATCCCGGATACACCCAGTTTCCGACGGCATTCGGTACCGAAATCGATCCCACCCAGGTGGAAGGAACCACCGAGAGCGCGCCCCTTCCGGAGGATCTCTCGTTCACCAACGCCGCCGACGACACGTGCGCCTGAGTTCATTCATGCTCCGTTAACCCTCGGGACAGGGAACTGGTCGGTGTGACCTACTAAACTTCGCTCATGCGCGTCGCCTACAACGAACAGATGAACGAGCTTGCCGATCTCCTCGGAGAGATGGCGAGCCTGGCTGGTGCGGCCATGGAAAAGGCCACTCAGTCCCTCCTTCAAGCAGACCTGGTGCTCGCCGAGCAGGTCATTTCCGAACACGACAGGATCACCGAGCTCAGCGCGGTGTGCGAGGAGAAGGCCTTCACGCTTCTCGCACTGCAGGCTCCGGTCGCAGGCGATCTCCGTTCGGTGGTGGCCGGCATTCAGATCGTCGCCGACATCGACCGTATGGGCGCACTCGCACTGCACGTCGCCAAGATCACCCGTCGCAGGCACCCGAACCACGCCCTCCCCGAGGTCGTCAACGGGTACTTCGCCGAGATGGGTCGCCTCGCAGTTCAGATCGGTGCCTCCGCCCGTGAGGTCCTCGAGACCCGCGATCCCGAGCGCGCGGCGAAGCTGCAGGAGGAGGACGAGGCAATGGACGATCTGCACCGTCACCTCTTCACGGTGCTGATGGACCGCGAGTGGAGCCACGGAGTCGCTGCTGCAGTGGACGTGACCCTGCTCGGACGCTTCTACGAGCGGTTCGCCGATCATGCCGTCGAGGTCGGCCGTCGGGTGATCTTCCTGGTCACCGGCCAGCTTCCGGTCGACCTGCACCAGAACAACATTCCCACCTCTTAGAACCGCTCTTCGTCGAGTAGCGCTGCCCAGCAGCGCTACTCGACGACCGAATCCAGGCAAGCGCACAACGAGAAGAACCCCCGTCGAGCTTTCGCTCGACGGGGGTTCTCGCGTTCGTGTGGTTATCCGAAGCGACCGGAGATGTAGTCCTCGGTGGCCTTCTGCGTCGGATTGGAGAAGATCTTCTCGGTGTCGTCGATCTCGATGAGCTTGCCGGGCTTGCCGGTGGCCTCGAGGTTGAAGAAGCCGGTCTGATCGCTCACACGTGCGGCCTGCTGCATGTTGTGCGTGACGATCACGATCGTGAAGTCCTGCTTGAGTTCCTGGATCAGGTCCTCGATGGCGAGAGTGGAGATGGGGTCGAGGGCCGAGCACGGCTCGTCCATCAGCAGCACGTCGGGCGAGACGGCGATCGCGCGAGCGATGCACAGCCGCTGCTGCTGTCCGCCGGAGAGGCCGCCACCGGGCTTGTCGAGGCGGTCCTTGACCTCGTTCCAGAGGTTGGCACCCTTGAGCGAGCGCTCGGCGATCTCGTCGAGCTCCTTCTTGCCGCGGCCGCCCTGCAATTTCAGGCCGGCGACGACGTTGTCCCGGATCGACATCGTCGGGAACGGGTTGGGGCGCTGAAAGACCATGCCGATGGTGCGACGCACACCCACGGGGTCGACGCCGTTGCCGTAGATGTCCTCGCCGTCGAGCAGCACCGAACCTTCGACGCGCGCGCCGGGGGTGACCTCGTGCATGCGGTTGAGGGAACGCAGGACGGTCGACTTACCGCAGCCGGACGGTCCGATGAACGCGGTGACACTGCGCGGCGGGACGGCCAGAGTGACGTCGGAGACGGCATGGAACTTGCCGTAGTAGATGTTGACGTCTTTGAGATCGAGACGCTTTGCCATGTTCTTCGTTCCTTAGAATTCGCTGGAGTCGGGTGGGTCAGAAGTTCTTGGGCGAGAAGAACTTCGAGACCAACTTCGCGCCGATGTTGAGTATTGCGACGATCAGGATCAGCGTCAGGGCTGCTCCCCACATGCGCTCAGCGGTGAGCACGCCGGTTCCTGCTTTCTGCAGGTCGACCATCATGAGCGGCAGAGACGTCTGCGGCCCGGAGAAGATGTTGAAGTTGATGGCGGTGGCCGATCCCACCAGGATCAGCACCGGTGCCGTCTCACCCATCACGCGGGCCAGGGCGAGCATGATTCCGGTGACGATGCCGGACAGGGCCGTGGGGATGACGATCTTGGCGATGGTCTTCCACTTCGGCACACCGAGTGCGTAGGACGCCTCGCGCAGATCCTGGGGAACGATGCGCAGCATTTCCTCGGCCGAGCGCACTATCACGGGGATCATCAGGAGAACGAGAGCGAATGCGACGGCCACACCGGATCGCTGGAATCCGAAGGTGGCGATCCACAGCGCGTAGATGAACAGGGCCGCGACGATGGACGGCACACCGGTGAGGATGTCGACCATGAACGTGGTGACTCGGGCCAGTCGCGTGCCTACCCCGTACTCGACGAGGTAGATGGCGACGAAGATGCCGATCGGGATGGAGATGACGGCGCAGAACAGTCCTTGCAGGAGCGTTCCGACGATGGCGTGGTACGCACCGCCACCTGCGATGAACTGGGTGACGCCTGCTTGCGAGTTCTGCCACCAGGTGGGAGAGACCACTGCCGACAGGCCGCGGGAGACCACCGTGTACAGCACCCAGACGAGAGGCACGAGTGCGACGAGAACCGAGAGGCTCACGAGGATCGTCGCCGAGAGGTTGGACGCCTTACGCCGAGCGCTGACGCCCTGGAACGTGGGTTCCTTGACGGGCTTGTCCATCGTTGCGGTCATGGGTCAGTCCTTCTTTCCGGCGATGGCGGCGCGGGCACCGGCGTTGACGACGAAGGTGAGGATGAAGAGCACCAGACCTGCAGCGATGTAGGCGCCGGCTTGGAGCGGGTTGTTGAATTCGCCCGCGGCCAGCGCGATCTTCGTCGCAAACGTGGAACCGCCGTCGAACAGCGTTCCGCCGAAGGTTGCCTGAGTGCTGCGGATGATGATGTACAGCGCGATGGTCTCACCGAGTGCGCGACCGAGACCGAGCATGGAGCCACTGACGTAACCGGACTTGCCGAACGGAATGACCGTGGTGCGCACGACCTCCCAGCGGGTGGCTCCGAGGGCGAGAGCTGCTTCGATCTGCCCCTTCGGCGTCTGCATGAAGACCTCGCGGGTGACTGCGGCGATGATCGGCAGGATCATGACCGCGAGCACGATGCCGCCGGTGAAGATGGTGCCGCCGCCGGCGATGGAGACCGAGCCGGTGCTGAAGAGCGGGAACCAGCTCAAGGACGAGTTCAGCCATTCCGCGAATGGGCTGATGGCGGGCGCGAGGACGTACAGGCCCCAGAGACCGAAGACGATCGATGGGACCGCGGCCAGCAGGTCGATGACGTAACCGAGCGGTCCCGCTACTCGCTTGGGAGCGTAATTCGTCAGGTAGATGGCGATGCCGAGTGCAACAGGCATCGCGAGGACGAGCGCGAACAGAGACACCGTGACGGTGACCAGGAACAGATCGAGAACACCGAACGCCATGGCGGAGGTGTTGGACGTGTCCCAGGCACCGTTGTAGGTCAGGAAGTTGACCGTGTTGTTCGACAGCGAGGGAATGGCACGCCAGACCAGGAAGATACCCACGGCGGCGATCAGGGCGATGATGAAGATGCCCGAGCCCGTGGCGAGGCCGGAGAAGATCCGGTCACCGGGACGTGTGACGGTCCCCGATTTTTTCTTGACTGACAATTGTGGTTCTTCCGGTTTGTGCGCGGAACCCGCGGAGGGCACGGTAGCCGCGGAGGGGACGCCGGTCATCGAGTGGGTGTCGCTCATACCGCTCACTGTCTCGTGTGGAGGTCGAGGACGGTCCTGCTTCGGCTCGCGTCACCACGAACCGAAGCAGGATCACGTCTCATCTAATCAGGCGATTGCTTCGATGGCGGTGGTCAGACGTTCCTTGAAGGACTCGGGGAGCGGCACGTAGCCGGCTTCCTCGAGGCCCTGCTGACCTTCGTTGGCTGCGCTGAGCAGGAACGACTTGACTGCTGCCGAGGTCTCGGGGTCGTAGCCGGCCGAGCAGACGATCTCGTAGGTTGCGAGAACCAGCGGGTACGTCTCGGCTTCGTTGCTGGCGTACAGCGCATCGATGTCGATGACGAGGTCGTTGCCCTCACCGGAGAACGTTGCCGCGTCGATCGCTGCGGCAGCCGACTCGGTGGTGAGCTCGACCGGTCCGTTGCCGAAGTCGACTGCAGCCGTGCCCAGGTTCTCCTGGTCGGCGAAGCCCTTCTCGACGTAGGTGACCGAGCCGGGAGTAGCTGCCACGGCCTGGGCTACGCCCGAGGATCCGTTGGCACCTTCGCCGACGCCGCCTGCCCAGTCGGAGCTGTGGTCCAGGGTCCACGCCTCGGGAGCCGAAGCGGCCAGGAAGCGCTGGAAGTTGTCGCTGGTGCCCGAGGAATCGGACCGGTAGACCGGGGTGACCGCGGTGGACGGCAGTTCGACGCCCTCGTTGAGTGCGGCGATGGCGGGATCGTTCCAGGTGGTGATCTGGCCGGTGAACATGCGCGCGATGACGTCCGGATTCAGCGCAACGCTGTCGACGCCGTCGAGGTTGTAGGCCACTGCGACCGGGCCGAAGACCAGCGGCAGGTTCCATGCCGGGTTGCTGGCGCAGCGGGTGGCTGCCTCGGTTGCCTGCTCGTCCTTGATCGCGGAGTCGGACCCTGCGAAGTCGACCAGTCCGGCGACGAACTGCGTGCGGCCGTTGCCCGAGCCGCTGGTGGTGTACTCGACGGCCTTGCCGGCGCACACGCCGGAGTAGATCGAGGTGAAGTTGGACATTGCGTTCTGCTGCGCAGAAGAGCCTTCGCCGGTCAGCGGAGACTTGCCCTCGCAGGTAGCCGAGGATTCGGATGCGCCGTCCGTGGTGGCGACGTTCGCGTCGCTACCGCATGCGGTCAGCAACATGGCACTGATGGCCACTGCACTCATGAGAGCACCGTTGCGCTTGAGGTTCACCTGTTTCCTCCGGGGAATCTGTAGGCCGTGTCCACGGCTCGGACCTGATCGGCCGCGCTGTGACTGTGTGGGTGCCGGCTCCTCGAGAGAACCTCGCACCAGGCGGCGCTGGTTGCCACCCATGGAGAAAGGTAAGGGCAGGTGGTAGACGTTTACCCCCGCGCGGGTGAACGGAAGATGAACACCCTGGCCGATATGTCCGTTCAGCTACTGCGCGCGTATGCGGCGTCCACGTGGTAATTCTCGAAACCCAGCTTGGTGTACGTGTGCACGGCAGCGGTGTTGTCGGCCTCGACGTAGAGCATGATCTGGCCCAGTTCTCTACCGCGCAGGTAGTGCAGGCCGGCCAGCGTGAGCACTCGACCCAGACCACGCCCCTGCGACTGCGGGTCGATCCCGACCACGTACACCTCGCCGATGGCCGGTTCCGAACCCTCGGCCGGGTGGACCTTCGTCCAGTGAAAACCGAGGAGGCGGTCACTGCCCTCCTCGAAAGCCAGGAACAGACCTGCCGGATCGAACCACGATTCGTCTCGTCGCGCGTCGATGTCGCGATCGGTCCAGCCACCCTGTTCGGGGTGCCAGGAGAAGGCCGCATTGTTCACGCGCAGCAGCTCGGCATCGTCCTGATGCCCCCGATAGGTTCGAAGTGAAACACCTTCCGGCACAACGACATCCGGAAGATCGGGACCAGCAGACGCGCGACGCATCTGCAGCAACTCGCGAACCACCTGCAACCCGAGGCGCGCCGCGACGGCCTGCGCAGCCGGCAGGTTGCCGTGCGCCCAGATTCGAGTCTCGGAGCCGATATCGAGTGCGCGAGAAACCAATTCACGTCCGACGCCGCGACCGCGGGCCGAAGGATCGACGACTGCCTCGGCCATCCCGTCGGCGATTCCGACGTAGCCCACGACACGATCACCCTCGGTCGCCACGAGACGAACGACCTCGTCACCGTCGTCGACGGCCTTCACGGCCTGCTCCGACAAAGGCGCGGTACCGTCGACTTCCGTTGCACGGGAGAGGATTTGATGAATCTCGTAGGACACACGGGAAGACGGTGCGCCGCCGTCGGTCGAATGGACGTCGAACGCAGGATCCGAACTCATCTACGAGAGAGTACTCTCTTGCTCGAACTCGAAATCCGCATCGTCGGAATCCCCACCGGCAGCGTCCGAGGCCACCGGTCCGCCCTTGGCGTTGCGCGCCGGCCGAACAGCCTTGTAGCCCACGTTGCGCACCGTCCCGATGAGCGACTCGTATTCGGTACCGAGCTTGGCGCGTAGGCGTCGGACATGGACGTCGACGGTGCGCGTTCCACCGAAGAAGTCGTAGCCCCAGACTTCCTGGAGGAGCTGGGCGCGAGTGAAGACACGGCCCGCATGCTGAGCCAGATACTTCAGCAGCTCGAATTCCTTGTAGGTCAGATCGAGTGGACGACCTCGCAGCCGTGCGGTGTAGGTGCCCTCGTCGATGACCAGTTCGCCGAGCGTGATCTTGCCCGAGGTCTCCGGGCTGGCAACTCCCCCACTACGGCCGACCAGCAACCGCAGTCGCGCGTCGAGCTCGGCGGGGCCGGTACCGGGGAGCAGGATGTCGTCGAGCCCCCAGTCGGAATTCACCGCGACGAGCCCGCCCTCGGTGAGCACCGCGACGACCGGGATGGCCGAGCCGGTACTTCCCAACAGGCGACACAGACCGCGGGCAGCAGCCAGGTCGGTGCGGGCGTCGACCAGTGCGATGTCTGCCGAACCGGCTTCGAGAAGCGAGGACACCTCGGTGGGCACCGGGCGTACGTGATGCGCCAGGAGAGCAAGGGACGGCAGAACGCCCTCCGGATTGGGATCGGAGGTCAGTAGTAGGAGCTCCACTGCGTCTCCATTCTTACTGCTGGCCGGTCCAGCCCAGGCTGGATTCGAGTGATCGTCAAGGACACAGACTAGCTTGTCCGTACAACCGGCCGAAGAGGGCAGTACGCGATCCGTCGGTCACAATGGACCGGTGCGCACACTTCTCATCGGACTCGCCAGCCTGCTGGCCCTCGCGCTCGTGGTGGATTTCGGCGCTGCGGCCTACTCGGAGTACCGAGTCTCCCGCGCGATCCGTGCCGGCGGCGAGCTCACCTCCGACCCTCAGGTGATCGTGCACGGCTTCCCGTTCCTCACCCAGGCGGCGGACGGCCGCTACCAGAACATCGAGATTCGAGCCCAGGACGTGCCGACCGAGTACGTCGGCTCGACGACGATCGAGGCCAATCTTCGCGGCGTGCACATCGAGCTGTCCGACCTGATCGACAACAACGTTCGGGCGATCCCGGTGGACGAACTCGACGGCCGCGTCCGTATCGAGGCGACGGACCTCGGCCGGTTCCTCGGCATCGTCGACCTGCAGGTTTCCGCGCCGCCGGCCGACAAGTCGGACGGTACCGGCGGTTCCGGTGGGTCGGGCAAGACCACGACCGGGGGCGTCGTGCTGACCGGAACGGTTCCGGTCGGCCCCCTCGAAACGACCGTGAGCGTCCAGGCCGACCTGTTGCTCGAAGGGGACGGCGTCGCCATCGTCGCGTCGGACTTCTATTTCGGCCCGGAGGGTCAAGCGGACTTCACGATTCCCGATTTCGCCAAGCCCACGGTGCTCGGTCTGTTCACCAGGACCATCGAGCGTCAGAGCCTGCCCTTCGGACTCCTGCCGACGGACGTCTACGCGGAGGGCTCGCAGATCGTCATCGAGGGCTCGGGCGAGAACGTGACCATCGACCTCAACGAGATCGAAAAGCCGTGACAGGGATCACAGTTCTGGTCGTCGTGGCGATCCTTGCCGTCGCTACCGGATTGTTCCTCCGCAGCCGATCCGGTGCCGTGCGGGCCGTACGGAACACCGACTCCGAGACCGACGCTCTGCACCCGCTCCTGCTCGACGCGGGTGCCACGACCGACGTCGCGACCGTCCTGCACTTCTCGGCGGACTGGTGCGGACCGTGTGCGGCCGTGCGACGCGTCGTCCAGCAGGTATTGAACGATCGAAGCGATGCCCGGGAGCTCGAACTCGACATCGACGCCCATCCGATCCTCGCCCGCGAACTGGGCGTGCTGTCACTGCCCACGACTTTTGTCCTCGACACCCGATTGCAACGACGCTCCAGAATCGCGGGTGTGCCGTCCGCGGCGGCGCTACGGTCGGCGCTCGACGCTCTGTGACCTCGCCTCTTCGGACCGGCGGTAGGACGCGCCGCTGGTAGAGGGTACGATGCTCTTCGTGTTCTCCCGCCGCGAGCTGATGCTCACCAGTCGTCGCACAGTTGATCTGTGCCGACTGGGCGGTTGTTGCTGTCGCTGCTGCTGATTTCCTTCTGCCGCCACGCCCATGCGTGATGTACGGCCCGATGATCGAAATCCACGTCCGAGCACTGCCGATGCGGCGTGCCCCGGCCTCGCACAGGAGTACCTCTCGATGTCGACACCCGACACCCGGATCACCACCCCCACTGCCACGATCGACCAGGTGGACGTTCGTGGTCCGCGCTTCGCAGCGTGGATCACCACCGCCGTTCTGGTCGTCGTTCTCCTCCTGACCACGTTCTCTGTCCCCGCGGCGGCAATCCTGCTCGGGCTACAGGCGATCGTCTTCGGAATCGGAGCCGTCCGCGGACCCAAGCGCAGTCCGTACGGCACGATCTACGCGACATTCGTCGCACCGCGCCTCTCCCCCACCAGCGAACGTGAGCCGGTGGCACCGTTGAAGTTCGCTCAACTGGTGGGCTTCGTGTTCGCCGCCGCAGGAGTTGTCGGCTTCGCGCTCGGCGCTCCGGTCGTCGGCACCGTGGCGGCAGGCTTCGCGTTGTTCGCGGCCTTCCTCAATGCCGCGTTCGCGGTCTGCCTCGGCTGCATGATCTACCCCCTCGCCGCGCGACTGCGCACCACTGCTTGACCCTCACCGATCCGTAAAGAAAGACCGAAAGGAACACCATGGCTCGCTCCGACGTCCTGGTCTCTGCCGACTGGGCCGAGCAGAACCTGAACGCACCGAAGACCGTCTTCGTCGAGGTCGACGAAGACGCAAGCGCCTACGACGGCGGACACATCGAAGGTGCGGTCAAGCTCGACTGGCGCAAGGACCTGCAGGACGCGGTTCGCCGCGACTTCCTCAATCAGGAACAGTTCTCGGACCTGTTGTCGGCCAAGGGCATCAGCAACGACGACACCATCGTCCTGTACGGCGGGAACAACAACTGGTTCGCTGCCTACGCCTACTGGTACTTCAAGCTGTACGGACACAAGGACGTCAAGCTCATCGACGGTGGCCGCAAGAAGTGGGAACTCGACGGCCGCGCGCTGTCCAAGGACGTCGTCAGCCGTGAGACCACGCAGTACCGCGCCGAGGCACCCGACCTGTCGATCCGCGCGTTCCGCGACGAGGTCATCGACGCCATCGGCAACAAGAATCTGATCGACGTCCGTTCGCCCGACGAGTTCTCGGGCAAGATCCTCGCCCCCGCTCACCTGCCGCAGGAGCAGGCTCAGCAGCGTGGCCACGTGCCGTCCGCGATCAACATCCCGTGGAGCACCACCGCCAACGAGGACGGCACGTTCAAGTCCGACGAAGCGCTCGAAGAGCTGTACAAGACCAAGGGCTACGACGACAGCAAGGCCACCATCGCCTACTGCCGCATCGGTGAGCGCTCGAGCCACACCTGGTTCGTCCTCAAGGAGCTTCTGGGCAAGGAAGACGTCAAGAACTACGACGGCAGCTGGGTCGAATACGGCTCTCTCGTCGGAGCACCCATCGAGCTGGAGGTTCACTGATATGTGTGGAGCACCCGTACAAGGCCAGACCATCCCCGCAGGCGTCGACGTCGAGAAGGAAACGGTCATCACCGGCCGTGTCCTCGCCGGCGACGGTGAGCCCGTAGCAGGGGCTTTCGTGCGTCTGCTCGACGGCAGCGGCGAATTCACCGCAGAGGTCGTCGCGTCGGGCACCGGTGATTTCCGGTTCTTCGCCGCTCCCGGACAGTGGACGCTGCGCGCACTGTCGGCATCGGGCAACGGCGACACCGTCATCGCTCCCGAGGGCGCAGGCGTGCACTCGGCGAACGTCACCGTCGGAGTCTGATCCGACCCGCTCGCATCGAACGAGACAAGAACCCCGCACCTGCTCGCCGGTGCGGGGTTCTTTCGGTTCGGTGGAGGCTGCTAGTTCGGGACGGGCACCGAGGCGCCGGGGTCGGGAACCGTCGAATATTGCGGCGGGAACATCCCTTCCGGTACCGGAATGCCCTGCGACTCGAGGAACGCTCCGAGATCGCTGACCCGAGTGACCGTTCCGGGCTCCGGCAGCAGGCGAGGTTCCGGTGCGGTCTCGGTCTCGGGGGCGGGGGTTTCCGGCGTCGACGTCTGTGGCCCGGTCGCGTTCTTCTTGTCGCGTTCGGTGCGTGCAAGGTCGGTTATCCAAGCGACCATCTTCTCGCTCTCCCACTCGTACCCGTCGTTGGGGTCGTTGTACCAGTACGACAGGTGCTGCAGGAAGCCGAGCGCCAGGTAGGGCCCGAGCACGACATCGGCGATGCCCTTGTTGTTCTCCTCGAACCCGGTGGCCTCGGCACGGAGCTTGGCTTCCACGGTCTCGGCACCGGGCCCCATCGCCCAGTTGAGATCGGCGAGGAGCTGCTCCGGTGTCAATGCGTCCACCGCCTGCTGATCAGCGACGGTGTAATCCACATCCGCCACCCTCACCAAGACCTGCAGCAGAGTCTCGTCGGAGGTGAACCATGATTTGTCGGTGGCGATATCGACGATCGCGCGCGAAGCAATGGTCGTCACTGCGCGCGCGAAGTCGGACACGGTCTGTACCGGGTTCAGGACGGTCAGCCGCATCTGCGAGATGACCTCGAGGGCGAGTTGCAGAAGTTCGATGTCGTCCGGAGCGTCGCATGCCAGATCCCACGGTCGGCACGACCAGGTGACCTTGTCGGTCAGCGTTCCGTAATCCCGCGGTGACTGGTCCATGAAGCCACCGAGCGATTCACCCGGCTCGTCACCGAAATTCGGCACACCGGCCGGGCGGTAAGGCGAACCGACCATGATCACGCCCGCGATGTCGTCGCCGTTCACCAGGGCACTCGAGTCACGCGCGCCGATCTCGGTGGACAAACGATCGAGTACCTCGCCGCCGACGCTGTATCCGAGGAGTACGAACTTGGTTCGGTCTCCACATTTGACCTTGTACTCGTCCATCAGACGATTGGTCGTTGCGACACCTTCCACGATCGACTCGTGGTAGGTCGGCACGTTGTCCAGAACGTCGAAGCCGTACGTCGAGGCGTACGGGACGTAGAGCCAGCCGACGGTGCCCGGGCTGTCGGCATTCGCCTCACCGACCGGGACCGTCACGTTCCCGACCCAGTTCGACGCGACCGTGGACGCCTGCTCGGCCAGAGGATTTCGGTCCGACGCCGAGTCGGTGGCACCGGACACCGCCAGCACCAGCACATCGGGGCAGTCCTGCGCGTAGTTGTTGGGGTCGATGTTCGGGCCCTGCGAAGACCCGAAGTCCGACGACCCCGAGTCGGAGGATCCCGAGTCCGCCGATCCCGAGTCCGGAGCGGCGAGCGCAGCTGCGGGAGCGGCGAGCGCCAACGCCAGAGTGACCACCCCGGACCTGAACAACACGGATCCGAACGACGATGTCAGAGCCCGTTTACGACGCAGCATTATTGCGGAGACCTCCCCAGCCTTCGTGACAGAACACAGTGAACAACGTCGGAAATTCACCCTCGAGCGCCCGACGCCCCCCGAAGAAGGTACCTGCTCTACGGGATTTTCCCACGAAGAAGAGTGATCCAGCGCACCCCCAGCCCTGAATTCGGTTATATGTCACCAAAGACACAGCCCGGATTCGGGCCGCTGTTCTCGACGACGATCGCAGCGGGTTAAACTCGCACTCGTGGTCATCTTCTTCGAGGTATTGCTGGCGCTTGCGGCAGTAGCCATCATCGCGTTCTCGCTGTATGTCGTCTACCGACTGGTCAACGACGAATCGTGACAGAACCGGTTGCGGGTCGACCCGGCAGTGCTGACGAGGGGCTCGACACCCCCGTCACCAGTGGCGACGAAGCAATAGCGGCTGCCGAGCAGAAGTTCGCCGACGCGTCGACGCGGAACGTTCCGGTCCTGCCGGACATCCCGCATCCCGACGACACGGCCAACCTCCGCCTCGGCCCCGATCTGCACCCGTCGATGCTCGCTCTGTTGCCGCTCGTCGGCGTGTGGCGCGGTGAAGGCGAAGGCCACGACCCCGAGTCCGGTACCGACTACCCCTTCGGTCAGCAGATCGTCGTCACCCACGACGGCGGTAGCTACCTGAGCTGGGAATCACGTTCGTGGCGACTCGATTCCGACGGTAACTTCGCACACCCCGATCTCCGCGAAACCGGATTCTGGCGCATGAGCGGTGGCAACGGGCTCAAGGGTTCCGAGGACGAAGAGGTCGTCGAGCTACTGCTGACACACAGCACCGGCGTCGTCGAACTGTATTACGGCCATGCACTCACCAAGTCGTCCTGGGAACTGGCCACCGATGTCGTCATCCGCAGCACATCGGGTGCGTTGGTCGGCGGAGCCAAGCGGCTCTACGGCATCGTCGAAGGCGGGGATCTCGCGTACGTCGAAGAACGCGTCGTCGCCGACGGCCCACTGGCACCGCGGTTGTCCGCGCGCCTGACTCGCTACATCGGCTGACTCTCTCTCACCACCCACTGCACGCGAACGGCCCCCGAGCCATACCTGATTTCAGGTCCCGACCGGACAGGTCGGGGGCTCGGGGGCCGGGTAGCTGCCTGGGATTCGCCTGCCGCTCGCGCGGTCTTCGCACTGAATCCGTCAGCGATTGCGGCTAGCTGACAGCCACCTCACGCGTCCTAGAGTTCATCAACTTCAGACCACCTCCTCTCTCGTGTACTTCACAACGTACGCCCGAGTTTCCGAGTCGGCAAAGGGTTTTTTCTCACGGTCCGAGCCGAGGTCGATCACCTGGTCGGCGTCGGTGTTCTCCGGTAGTTGATGGGTGACGACCACCACGGTTCGGTCGGCTCCGAACAATCCGCCGTCGGTGGTGAGCAGCTCGCGCAGTATCGATTCGCCGGAGATTCGGTCCAGATGCTCGGTCGGCTCGTCCAGCAGCACGATCGGTGCCGTACTGACCAGAGCGCGCGCCAACAGCAGTCTGCGGCGCTCTCCCCCCGAGACGGCCTGCGCGCCGCCGACCAGGGTGGTGTGAACGCCGAGAGGCAGGGTGTCGAGCCACGAGCCGAGGCCGACTTTCCGCAGCGCCTCTGCTGCTTCCTCCTCGTTCACGTCGCCGCGGACCACCCGCAGGTTCTCCAGAATCGAGGTGTCGAACAGATGCGCGTCCTCGGCGAACAGCGCTGCGTCCGAACCGCATTCCTCGGCGAACTCCCGCAGCATCGTGCTCTTGCCCGATCCGCTGGGCCCGATCAGTGCGCTTCGCGCAGTGGTGCGGTCGAGTGCCTCGGAGGGCACATGACCACGCCGCTGCGGCGGAGCCGCATCGAGCATCGCCATGATTCGGGTGGCCGCGATTCGGCCACGCATCAGGGCGATTGCCGCTCCGGGCAGTGCCGCGGTCGCCTCGAAGGCGGCCAGCGGAACCAACACGATGATCGCCAGGGCCATCGGTGTCATCCCGCCTACGGTGCCTCCGGTCGGTCCGTACAACCCGATGCCGACGAGCAAGGACCCGATAACCGATGCACCGATCGACAGCGGACCGGCGGCATCGGCCAGCGCCGACGGCCGCGCCGCGCGGTCGCGGGCAACCACCGAATCCTGTGCTGCCCCGCGGGCTTCGGTGAGCGTCGCGTCGAGGCGTCCGGCGACCCGCAGTTCTGCGGCGTGGTCGAGTGCCCGGACGGCTGTCTCGGCGAACCGCGCGTCGGCGTCGGCTCCGGCCTCCTCGGCGATCCTTGCGGCCCGCGCCGCCAGAGTCGGTGCGCCCACCCCGGCGATCAGCAACGACACCGCCAGGATCGACGCGGCAGCAGGCGCGATTCCTGCGAGCAGGCCCACGGCTGCGAGCATCATCACGACGCTGACGCAGATGGGCACGATCGCGCGTACGACGACGTCGCCGAGCACGTCGACGTCCGCTCCGGTGCGAGCCAGGACGTCCCCGCGCCGCAGTGCGAGCGCGCCGGGTCCGTTCGCCAGTTGCTCGTAGATCCGGGTGCGCGCTGCCGTCGTACCGCGCAGTGCCGCGTCGTGCGTGGTCAGTCGTTCGAGGTAGCGGAACACCCCGCGGGAAATGCCCAGCGCCCGAACGGCTACCACGGCGACGGTCAGGTCCATCACCGGAGGCATCTGCCAGGCTCTGGTGATCAGCCATGCCGACAGTGCGGCGAGGGCCAGTGCGCTGCCGAGGGTTGCCACGCCGGCCGCCACGGCCAGTGCCACCCGCCGCGGGGAGAGCTCGAACAGGGCCAGTGCGCGTCGTAGGTCAGACATGATCGAACTCCCGTACCACCGGTGAACTGCTTCGTACCTCGACCACGCGATCTGCGGCGTGCAGCACCGAGCGCCGATGACCGACCATCACCACGGTGACGCCTCGGTCGGCTGCGTCTCGAACGGCCTGCAGCACAGTCTGTTCACTCGCCGCATCCAGGTGCGCCGTCGGCTCGTCCAGCACCATCACCGGAGCGTCGGAGACAAAGGTTCTGGTCAGGGCCAGGCGTTGCAGTTCGCCGAGGGACAGCCCCACTCCGCCCTGCCCGACGCGAGTGTTCCAGCCGTTCGGGTGATCTCGCAGTACGGCATCGAATCCCGAAGCGCGGCAGGCTGCGTCCAGTGCATCGGGGTCGGGCACCCCGTGAAGGGTGACGTTCTCGTAGAGCGTGCCGGGAAGCAGTACCGGCCGCTGCGGCAGCCAGGCGACCTGCGCCCACCAGCGGTCGAGATCGAGATCGGCCACGGGCGCGCCACCGACGAGAACCGCACCGCTCGTCGGCGTCGTGAGTCCGAGAACCGCCTGCAGCGCAGTCGATTTCCCGGAGCCGTTGGGGCCGGTCAGTACCGTGATGGTGCCTGTTCGGCACAGCGCACTCAGTTCTGCCGGAGCGTGACCGTCCCGGCTCGCGACGGTGAGTCCGAAGAGTTCGATGTCCGCGGTCGTAGCGTCGACGGTCCGGCCACCGGTCGGCTGTGTGGTGCGCCGATCCAGGACTCGGAATGCTCGGTCCGCGGCCTCGACGCCGTCCTCTGCTGCGTGGAACTGGGTCCCCACGGCGCGCAGCGGAAAATACACCTCGGGGGCGAGAATCAACGCGATGATGCCTGCTTCGAGCGTCATCTCCCCGAAGACCAAGCGCAATCCGATGCCGACGGCCACCAGCGCGACACACAGGGTCGCAAGCAGCTCGAGCACCATCGACGAGAGGAAGGCAACCTTCAACGCGCGCATGGTGGTTCGTCGATGTGCGTCGCCCAGTGCGCGGATGCGAGCAGCCGGTCCCTGTTCGCGGCGCAGCGCGCGCAAGGTCGGCAGACCGGCCAGTAGATCGAGCAACTGCGCGGACAACCGGGTCATCGTGGTGAGCGTCGCCGCGGCTCGCCCCTTGGTCAGTAACCCGATCAGGATCATGAAGATGGGGATGAGCGGCAACGTCACCGCGATGATCACCGCCGAGGTCACGTCCTGGGTGACGATGACGACCAGAACGAGCGGGGTGACGATGACCGCGGACACCAGCGCCGGTAGGTATCCGGTCAGGTACGCCCGCAGCCCCCCGATGGCTCGGGTCACGACGACGGCCAACTCTTCCCGTTCGCGGTCGAGCTCCCGAGGCTCGAATCGAGTTGCTGCCGTGAGCACCTCGACCTCGAGCTCGGCAACCACACGCGACGCCGACCGGTGCGCGTAGCGGGACTGGGCTCCGGTGGCGAGCACACGTACGGCCACCGCGCCCGCCAGCACAGCCAGTTCCGTCGTCCACGCGGACAGTGATCTGGCCGTCGGGTCGGTGATGACGCCTGCCAGTACCCGGCCGATCGCAAGCGCGCCGACGATGATGCAGAGCGTGACGACGGTCGACAGAGCGACAGTGACGATCAGGTAGCCCCGCGCAGAGCTGGAGTATTTCCACAGGCGGGGATCGACCGGTCCCCGCGAACGAGCGGGCGCGGTCACGATTTCACCGTCAGTCCGATCGAGTCCGGGATCTGGGCACTCGAAATGCGCTGGCGGAAGACCCAGTACGTCCAGGCCTGGTATCCGAGGACAACAGGGGCGGCGAAGGCTGCAGCCCACGTCATCACCTTCAGCGTGTACGCACTGGACGACGCGTTCGCGATCGTAAGGTCGAAGGCGGCGTCGGTGCTCGACGGCATCACGTTGGGGAACAGGGAGGCGAACAGCAGCGCGACGACGGCCACGATGGCAATGCTGGTGAAGACGAATGCCCAGCCTTCGCGCACCTTCGCCGTCAGCGCGACGACGAGGAGCAGAGCGACAGCGGCCACCCCGACGAGTAGCCACGTCCACGTCTTGCCGTGTGCGAGCTGGGTCCACAGGGCAAATGTGCCGCCGACGAGAACTGCCGGAACGGACAGTCGCGCTGCGATTTTCGCCGAATCCTCGTGCACGTCGCCGGAGGTCTTGAGTGCGATGAACACGGCGCCGTGCAGGGCGAACACCAGCGCCATGGTGGCACCGCCGAGCAGGGCGTAGGGGTTGAGCAGGTCGAAGAAGCCTGCGGTGACCTTCTTGTTCTCGTCGATCGCGACGCCGCGCACGATGTTGGCGAACGCGACGCCCCACAGCACCGCTGGAACCCGGGACCCGATGCCGATGCCGATGTCGCAGCGTCGACGCCATATCGGGTCGTCGATCTTTCCGCGCCATTCGATGGCGCAGATACGCAGGATCAGGGCCACCAGGATCAGCAGCAGCGGGAGGTAGAAGCCGGAGAACAACGTGGCGTACCACTCCGGGAAGGCCGCGAACAGCGCGCCGCCCGCGGTGATGAGCCACACCTCGTTGCCGTCCCAGACCGGGCCGATCGTGTTCAGGACGGCACGCCTGCGCTTCTCCCCCGTGACAGCGTCGGGATGCCTACCCAGGATGGGCATGAGCATGCCGACGCCGAAGTCGAAGCCTTCGAGCACGAAGTAGCCGACGAAGAAGAAGGCGATGACGAAGAACCAGAATTCGGGCAGTGACATGGTTGTTCCCCTAGTACGCGAACGAGAGCTGTTTGGGCTCTTCGTCTTCCGATTCCGGTGGATCGACGTGCGGCTGCGCGTCGTGGTCGAGAGGTCCTTCGATGACATAGCGGCGAAGGAGGAAGAACCAGACACCACCGAGGGCGGCGTACAGCAGTGTGAACGTCACCAGCGAGGCGAGGACGAGGCCGACGGGATGGTCGGACACACCCTGGTCGACGGTGAGCCTGATCTGGTCGACGCCGGACAGGTTGGGTGCGACAACCCATGGCTGCCTGCCCATTTCGGTGAAGATCCAGCCGGCGCTGTTGGCCAGGAACGGAGTCGGGATGGCCGCGAGGCTCAGCCACGAGAACCACTTCTGGTCGGGTACTCGGCCGCCGCGGGTGACCCACAGGCCGGCCAGTGCCAGCAGAGCGGATCCGGCGGCCAGTCCGATCATCATTCGGAATGCCCAGTAGGTGACGAACAGGTTCGGCTTGTAGTTACCCGGCCCGAACTGCTGCTCGTACTGCTCCTGCAGTTGGTTGACGCCCTGCACGGTGGCACCGAAGTCGTTCTCCGCCAGGAACGAGGTGAGGCCGGGGATCGAGATGAGGTGCACCACGGACTCGCAGTTGTTGTGTGTTCCGACGGTCAGGAGCGAGAAACTGGCTCCGGTCTCGGTGTCGCACAGCGATTCCGCCGAGGCCATCTTCATCGGCTGCTGCTCGAACATGAGCTTGCCCTGGATGTCTCCGGTGATGGCCAGCGCGCCACCGGCGACGATCATGATGACGAAGGACATCCGGGCAGCAGGGCGAAACATGCTGCGCGAGTTGCTCTCCTGGAGTGGAGCCTGCGGATCGACCCCGGCCTTGTTCTTGCGGGCCTCACGGACCATCCACCAACCGGAGATTCCGGCCACGAAGGTGGCAGCGGTGAGGAACGCTCCGGCGACGGCGTGGGGAAATGCCGCCAGCGCTGTGCTGTTGGTGAGCAGTGCCCAGATGTCGGTCAGCTCGGCGCGCCCAGTCTCTTCGTTGTAGATCGCGCCCACGGGATGCTGCATCCAGGAATTGGCCGCGATGATGAAGAAGGCCGAGGCGTTGACGCCGATGGCGACGAGCCAGATCGTGGCCAGGTGAACCAGTTTCGGAAGTCTGCTCCAACCGAATATCCACAGTCCGAGGAACGTGGACTCGAGGAAGAAGGCAACGAGGCCTTCGAGTGCGAGAGGAGCGCCGAACACGTCACCGACGAAGCGGGAGTATTCGCTCCAGTTCATGCCGAACTGGAACTCCTGGACGATTCCGGTGGCGACGCCGAGGGCGAAGTTGATGAGGAACAGCTTGCCGAAGAACTTGGTCAGTCGATACCAGGAGTCCTTGCCGGTGATCACCCACATGGTCTGCATGGCGGCCACCATCGGCGCGAGGCCGATCGTGAGAGGTACGAGAATGAAGTGGTAAACGGTGGTGATACCGAACTGCCACCGCGAGACATCCAACGCGTCCATCGATACTCCGAACTCTCACACCCGAGCTGTGACGGGCAACACCGCAGGTCAGGGCGTTGGCCCGCGACAAACTCGAATGTACTACTACGAGTAGTAGTAGGGAAGAGTCTTTCGGCAGGGTCGTTCGGCTCCTATCGAGTTTCGACCGTCTCCACGGCCGCATCGACCATCGATCGAACATCGTCGGCACGCCTCTGAGTGCCGAGGGGAACGCCGTTCATCTCCGTGACCCGAGCCGCGAGAGTGACGCTCGAGACCAGCCAAACACCATCTGCTGCAATGAGATCCGCCGGATACAGGTTCCCGTGCTCGCACGTCCAACCGGCGGACTCGGCCACGGAGAACAACCCGGCGACCGTGGTTCCGGCCAGGATGCCCTGTTCCACCGACGGTGTGACGAGAGTCTTACCGCGCGCGAGCACCACCGTCGAGCGCGGACCTTCGAGCACCCGACCCTCACTGCTGAGATAGATCACATCGTCGACGCCCTGAGCGGCGGCGTGCCGCAGCGCGGCCATGTTGGTCGCATACGACAACGTCTTGGCCCCCGCGAGCTGCCACGGCGCTCCCGACGAGAAGTCCACCGAGTAGCCGCGATCGAGCGTGATCACCGACACCCCGTCGGCGCGCGCGGCCCGCACCCGCTCGGGCAGCGGTCCCACCGTCACGTACGCGGTGGGGTCACCACCGCCCTCGCGTCCGCGACTGAGGACCAGCCGAAGCACACCCTCGTCCTCGGACTCTCGCGCCCACAGACCGACGGACTGTTCGATCACAGTGCGCCACTGCTCGAGATCGGGAACCGGCAGGTCCAGTGCCCTCGCCGACGCCACCAACCGGGCCAGGTGCAACTCGACCGCACAGGCCGCGCCGCCGCGCACGAGCAGCGTCTCGAACACCCCGTCCCCGCGCACCGCGGCCAGGTCGTCGGCGAACAGCAACGGCCGATTCGCGTCGTGCACTCGGCCGTCCAACGTCACCACTACCGACTCCGACATGCCCGCCACCCTAGATGGGGGCGGACGCGTTCGATCAATCCGCTCGGTCGGCCGTGGCCATCGCGTCGGCGTACTCGTCGAGGTCGAGATCCTCCGCGACGACGACCTTGGTGCCGTTGTACACCTCGCGGTCGATCTCGTCGTCGGCGTTGGCGACGAGCATCGCGACGAACGTGTCTCCGTTGACGTTGAGGAAGGTGCGGAAGATTCCGGCGAACCAGTCCACGGCGATCAGCAGGCCGACGGCCTCGAAGGGAAGGTCGAGCGAGGTCGCGAGGAACATCGCGACGACGGGGAATCCGCCGGGCACGGTGATGGTGCCCATGTTGAGCAGAACCGCCAGGCCCATGCCCAACACGATCTGCCCGAGAGTGAGGTCGATGTCGCCCGCCTGCGCGAGGAACATCACCACGATCATGTAGTTGAGAACGGCACCGTAGGAGCCCATCGTCAACCCGATCGACAGCGTGAAGTTGGCGACCTTCTGACTGACGCCCACCTTCTCGACCGTGTTGCGCAGCACCGTCGGGAACGTGACGGCCGAGCTCGTGGTCGTCACCGCGACGGCCGTCTGTTCGGTGAGCTTGCTGGGCAGCTTCCACGGGTTCAATCGGGTCCGCATCGTCACGACCACGACGAAGAGCGCGAACAGAATCAACACCCCGAGCAGCGTCGTCCCGAGGTAGCTCAGCGCGGTGGACACCACGGAGAAGCCGACGTCTCCGGCGAGCGCGGCGAGCAGGCAGAACACACCGACCGGCGCGATGACCATGACGAGCCGGATCATCGTCAGGACGATCTGCTGAATCTGGTCCATGAACGAGAGCACCTGGGTGTTGCCGGTCTTGGTGATGTGACTGCGCAGCGCGATGCCGAAGAGCAGCGAGAAGACGATGATCGGCACCATCGTCGCCGTGGACATGGCGTCGAACACGTTGGTGCTGACGAAGTTGAGCAGCGTGTCCTGCCAGCCGAGTGCCTCGCTCGCCGACTCCTCGAGCGACGGATCGAGCTGCTGGGTGAACACCATGCCCGCACCCGGCCGAATGATGCTGCTCAGTACCCAGGCCAGCACCGCAGCGACGATCGAGAACCCGATCATCCACTTGAAGGTGCGAAACGCGATCTTGCCGGTTCCCGCCCCTGCCATCGATCCGGTTGCGACGATGACCGAGGCCATCACCAGCGGAACGATCGACATCTGGATCAGTCGGATGAACAGATCGCCGATGAACTTCAGGTTCGCGGCCCACTCGCCGACCACCAACCCGAACACGATGCCGCCGATCGCCGCGAGGCCGATCTGCGCGGCCGGATGCGCCAGTTTCTTCATGGATCGAAACGCTAGGTCCGTGTCGTCGCAGCGCCGTGTCGTCGTCGTTTCGAGGGTGTAAAGGGACCGGTCGCCGAGTTGCTGCGCCGACGGGCTCCTACTATGGGGTGGTGTCCGATTCCGTGACGATCAGCCCGAGTCCTCTTCTCACTCTTCCCAACGCAGTACCGTCCCCGGACGACAGCATCGACGCCGGGGTGGCCTGGCACTACGGCAATCCGTTCGGCGAGCAGCGGGACGCCGCGAGCGCAGCTGCCGTCATCGATCGGTCGCACCGGTTCGTCCTTGCCATCAGCGGAGACGAACGCCTGAGCTGGCTGAACACGATCTCGAGCCAGCTCGTCTCGAACCTGCCCGACGGCAGCTCCGCCGAGAACCTGAGCCTGGACGTCAACGGCCGTATCGAGCATCACTTCGTGCAGACCGATATCGACGGCGTGACGTACATCGACACCGAACGTGCAGCCGGACCCGGTCTGCTGTCGTTCCTGCAGAAGATGGTGTTCTGGGCCAAGGCCGAACCCCGCCAGGCCGACGAACTCGCCGTTCTCACCGTGCTCGGATCCGACGCGGCGGCGGTGCTCGCGAAGGCCGGCCTGCCCGCTCCCGGCGAGATCTACGGGGCGTCGCCGATAGACGGCGGCGGTTTCGTTCGGCGGATGCCCTGGCCGGGCAAGAATTCGTACGACGTGATGATCCCCCGCGCGAACTCGACCGACTGGTTTCTCCGACTGCGTGACGCCGGTGCCACCCCGGCCGGAACCTGGGCGTTCGACGCGTTGCGGGTGGAATCGCTGCGTCCGCGAGTGGGCGTGGACACCGACGAGAAGACCATTCCGCACGAGGTTCGCTGGATCGGCAGCGCCGCCGAGTTCGGCGCGGTGCATCTGGAGAAGGGCTGCTACCGCGGGCAGGAGACGGTCTCGCGCGTACACAATCTCGGTCGCCCGCCCCGGCATCTGGTCCTGCTGCATCTCGACGGTTCCGCGGACGGTCGACCCAACACGGGTGACGCGGTGACCGCGGGCGGACGGTCCGTGGGGCGTCTGGGCACCGTCATCGATCACTTCGAGCTCGGGCCCATCGCTCTGGCGCTGGTCAAGAGATCCATTCCGGTGGACACCGCCCTGGAGGCAGGTCCGTGTGCGGCGTCGATCGATCCTGATTCGATCCCGTCCTACGACGACGTCCAGGCCGGTCGCGCTGCGGTGGACCGCCTGCGCGGCCGGTGACCGGCACAGTTCTCGCTGTCTGCGTCGTGCACGCCGATGTTCCGTTCGGACGCCGCGCGGTGGTCGACAGCGGCATCGACAAGCGACCTGTCGACGGGCCGGTGGATGTCCACGAGCTCGGCGTCGGCGGCGATCACTGCCGGGACACGAAGTTCCACGGCGGACTCGATCAGGCCGTCTACGCCTACGACGAGAACGAAGCGCGGTACTGGGCCGATCAGCTGGGGACACCCGTTCCTCCCGGACGGTTCGGCGAGAACCTCCGTACCACCGGCGTACCGGTGACCGACGCGGTGATCGGTACGCGGTGGCGAGTGGGCAGTGTGGAGTTGGAGGTGACGATCGCTCGCAAGCCCTGCGGCACGTTCGCGCGGTGGATGGCCGAGCCCGGGTGGATCCGTCGATTCACCGCGCGCGGTGATGTGGGTGCGTACTTCCGAGTTCTCGAACCCGGGGTCTTCGGCGCCGGGGACGCCGTGACTGTGACGTCGGTCCCCGAGCACGGGGTGACGGTGCGGATGCTCTTCGAGGGGAGGGACACAGCTGCGATGCAGACTCTGCTGGACGCGCCGGGATTGGCGCCCAAGGTCTACCGCGATGCGGCGGCAGCGCTGAAATCCTCGCGCAACTGACCCCGATGAGCTCCGGTCCCCATGACGCGCAGCACGTAGTTCTCGTGTCGTGGAACGAAGATAGTTTGCCTGTGCACGGATATCTGCAGGTACAGGCAGCGCCGACCCCTACCCCGGGCGTGTCGCGCCGGTGCGCCCGCCACCGACACGTGGTGCCGTATGCGCATCGCGGCGATTCGCGCGCTAGAGTGTGTGCCAGGAAGAAATACCAACTCTAACGGGGCCGCCAAATTTCCCCAGGCCGCCCCGCAAGTCCGCGAGGGGGCACCGCCATGGGCCGAGGCAGGGCTAAGGCAAAGCAGACAAAGGTCGCTCGTGAGCTCAAGTACAGCTCGCCGACAACGGACTTGGAGAGTCTGCAGAAGGAACTCTCCGGTGGTTCGTCCAACTCCCATCGTGGCATCCACTCTGACTCGGATGTGCATTCCCGAGTCGAGGAAGACGAGTACGAGGACTGGCGACGCTAGTACTGTGCACTGAACGACTGAGGGGGAGCCGCGGTGCGGCTCCCCCTCACTTGTTTGCCCGGTGCTCGGGCGATCAGAACCTCGGGTGGTTACCCAGCAACAGCGCACGCTCGTCGGCGACATCTTTACCGGTCGCCTTCTTCACCGTGCCCAGCGTCCAGCAGTCGATGTGGCGTGCGGTCAGCACAGCGAGTGCTCGGTCGACGTCCTCGGGTGCCACGATGGCGACCATGCCGACACCCATGTTGAACGTCTGCTCCATCTCGGCCCGCTCGACGCGTCCGCGCTGAGCGATCAGCGAGAAGATCGGAGCCGGGCTCCACGTGGTGCGGTCGAGTTCGGCGACCAGTCCCTCGGGCATGACCCGTGACAGGTTGTTTGCCAGTCCGCCGCCGGTCACGTGGCAGAAGGTGCGGACGTCGGTCTCCGCAGCGAGCGCGAGGCAGTCCTTGGCGTAGATCTTGGTGGGTTCGAGCAGTTCCTCACCGAGAGTGCGGCCGAACTCCTCGACGTGTCCGCCGAGGTCCATGTGGTTGATCTCGAGCAGCACCTTGCGAGCGAGGGAGTAGCCGTTGGAGTGCAGGCCCGACGATCCCATGCCGATGACGACGTCACCGGGACGCACCCGCTCGGGTCCGAGGATCGAATCCGCCTCGACGACGCCGATGCCGGTGGCCGAGAGGTCGTAATCGCCGTCGGCCATCAGCCCCGGGTGCTCGGCCGTCTCGCCGCCGAGCAGTGCGCAGCCGGCGATGATGCAGCCTTCTGCGATGCCCTTGACCAGCTCGGCGACCTGCTCGGGAACCACACGGCCCACGGCGATGTAATCCTGCAGGAACAGCGGCTCGGCACCACAGACGACGAGATCGTCGACGACCATGGCGACCAGGTCCAGGCCGAGGGTGTCGTGCTTGCCGAGGGCCTGTGCCACGGCCACCTTGGTGCCGACGCCGTCGGTCGAGGCGGCCAGGACGGGCTCGCGGTAGTCGCCCTTGAGCGCGAAGAGACCGGCGAAACCACCGAGACCGCCCATGACCTCGGGCCTGCTGGCCTTCTTGGCGAGCGGCGCGAACAGTTGCACTGCTCGATCTCCTGCGGCGATGTCGACCCCGGCCGCCGCGTAGGAGGCACCGCCCGAGTGAGTTGCGCTCGTGGGTTGGGATTCCTCGGTCATTCGGCTCCAGCCTGTGTACTCGATCATGTCAGCGCCCATAGCGGCGCAGATAGCGCCCTAACGGTACCGGAGTGCCCGGTGGCGAGAAGAATTCACGTGTGCAGCCGCTTTCCCGGGATCGCCGCCAACAGCTTCTTGGTGTAGTCCGCCTCCGGCGATCTCAGGATCTTCCACGGTGTCCCCTCTTCCACGATCGCCCCGTTGCGCAGCACCACCACGCGGTGCGCAACGCGGTCGACCACGGCGAGGTCGTGGCTGATGAACAGGCACGCGAAGCCGAACTCCTGCTGCAGTGCCTCGAACAGGTCGAGCACGGCTGCTTGCACCGAGACATCCAGTGCGCTGGTCGGCTCGTCCGCGACCACCAGATCGGGTCCCAGCACCAGTGCCCGCGCCAGGCTGACGCGTTGCCGCTGCCCACCCGAGAGCTCGTGTGGGTAGCGCTTGTCGGTGCCCGACGGCAGTTGCACGGCGTCGAGCAGTTCGGTCGTCCTCGCGGCGATCGCGTCCTTGGAGCCGTACTTGTGCACGATCATCGGCTCGGCGATGCACTGTCCGACGGTCAGCCGGGGGTTCAGTGAGGCCGACGGGTCCTGGAAGACGAACCCGAATCGCTTGCGCAGCGGCTTGAGCTTGCGTTCGCTCACCCCCGCGATGTTCTGCCCCATCACCGTCACGCTGCCGCTGGTCGGCTTCTGCAGTGCTGCGACGCATCTGCCGATAGTGGACTTGCCCGAGCCGGATTCGCCCACCAAACCGAGGGTTTCGCCGCGGTGGATGGTCAGCGAGACGTCGTCGACCGCCCGGAAGGCGGGCGAGCCGACGCCGCCGGAGAACTGCACCACCAGACGTGAGACGTCGAGTACCGGTTCGCCCGAGGTGTCGACGGTCTTGTCGGACTCCACGGCGGCGAGAGTGGGCACCGCGGCCAGCAGCTTCTTGGTGTAGTCGTCCGCGGGTGCGTCGAAGAGCTGCGCCACCGGAGCTTCCTCGACGACGCGACCGTTCTGCATGACGACGACGCGGTCCGCCAGATCGGCGACGACGCCCATGCTGTGGGTGATGAGCACGACGGCGCAGCCGAGCCGGTCCTTGAGATCGCGGAGCAGCTCCAGGATTTCGGCCTGCACCGTGACGTCGAGGGCCGTGGTCGGCTCGTCGGCGATGATGACTTTCGCCTCGCACGAGATGGCGATCGCGATCATGACGCGTTGCTTCTGCCCACCCGAGAGCTCGTGTGGGTAGTACGAGAAGCGCTGCTCGGGGTTGGGCAGACCCACCATCGTCAACAGTTCGACGGCCCGCGTCTTGGCATCCTTCGCGGACATCCGCTTGCCGTCACTGCCCGAGTGCGCGCGCAACGCTTCGACGATCTGATACCCGATGGTGAAGAGCGGATCGAGGGCGCTGCCCGGCTCCTGGAACACCATCGAAATCTTGTTGCCGCGCAACTGCGCCCACGCCTTGTTGCTCAGCCTCGTCACGTCCTGGCCACCGAGCACCACGTGGCCCTCCACGCGTGCGGTGTCGGGTAGCAGTCCGATGGCGGATCTGACGCTGACGGATTTACCCGATCCGGACTCGCCCACCACGGCCAGGACTTCACCGGGATACACCTCGAACGAGACCTCGGTGACGGCATCGACCTCGCCGGCATCGGTGAGGAACGTGACGGACAACGACTTCACCGACAGTGCCGACTCGCGTGGAGTTGCAACGCTCGATGTCATACCTTCACCGCCTTCTTGAACTTCTTGCGGGTGCGCAGCAGCGGATTGAGTGTCTCGCTTGCACTTTCGCCCACCATGGTCAGGCCGAGCACAACGAGCACGATGCCAAGGCCGGGGAACACCGACGTCCACCAGATGCCGTTGGAGATATCGGGCAGCGCCTTGTTGATGTCGTATCCCCACTCCGAGGCGGAGGTGGGCTCGATGCCGAATCCGAGGAATCCGAGTCCGGCGAGGGTCAGGATGGCCTCGGCACCGTTGAGGGTGATGATGACCGGCAGCGTCTGCACCACGTTGGCGAGGATGTGGCGGAACAGGATTCGCGGAGTTCCGGCCCCGGTGACCCGTGCGGCGTCGACGTACGGTTCGGTCTTGACCGCCACAGTGGCGTTGCGTACCACGCGGAAGTACTGCGGCACGAAGATCGCCGTGATGGCGATTGCCGCGGACGCGATACCGCCGAAACTGGACGACTGTCCGCCTGCGACGACGATCGAGATGACGACCGCGAGGAGCAGCGATGGAAAGGCGTACATCGCGTCCATGAACAGCACGAGCACGCGGTCGAACCAACGGCCGATGTAGCCCGAGGCGAGGCCGAGCGGAACGCCGATGATGAGCGAGAGAATCAACGACGACGCGATCACCATCAATGCTGTTCTCGCACCGTAGATCACGCGCGAGAACACGTCCTCGCCGCGGACCGAGGTGCCGAACCAATGCTGCGCGGACGGGGCTGCCTGGCGGGCGAAATCCTGCCCGGCATCGCTGGTCTGCGAGAACCCGTACGGCGCGAGAAGCGGAGCGAACACTGCCGCGATCACGAACCCCACCATCAGGGCCAACCCGACGATCAGGGTGACGCGTTGCAAGCCCGACGTGGACTTGACGAACGCGACGCCGGGAAATCCCCGACGGTGCGGGCGGGTCGGAGGAACGTCGGACAGCACGACTTCGGTGCTCATCAGAACCTCACTCTCGGGTCGATGAGTGCGACGATCGCGTCGGTGACGAAGCTGACGACGGCGACCACCACGGCCAGGAACGTCACGATGCCCTGCACCGCAACGAAATCGCGAGCCTGCAGGTATCGGGCGAGTTCGTAGCCCAGGCCCTGCCACTCGAAGGTCGTCTCGGTCAGCACCGCGCCGCCGAGCAGTACGGCGATCTGCAGACCGATGACGGTGACGATGGGAATCATGGCGTTGCGGAACGCATGCCGTCGCGTCACCGTGCCCTCGCTCAATCCGCGAGCGCGCGCGGCGTCGACGAAGGGTGCCTGCAGGGTCTGAATCAGGTTGACGCGCACCAGTCTCAGGAACACTCCGGCCGTCAGCAGACCCAGGGCGAGAGCGGGAAGTACCGCATGCTCGAGCACGTCCACGATGTAGCTCGGCTCGCCGTACAGGAACGAATCGACGATGAGAATGTTGGTCTTGGGCGAGACGTTCTGCAGTGCCAGTTCCACATTCGTGCTCGCTCGTCCCGCCACCGGCAGCCAGCCGAGCTTGACCGCGAACAGCAACTTGAGCAGCATGCCGACGAAGAACACCGGAGCCGCGTACGCCAGGATCGCGAAGATCCGCAGCGAGGCGTCGCCGAATCGGTCCCGATGGGTGGCGGCGAAGAAGCCGAGCGGGATGCCGACGGCGAAGGCGACCAGCAGTGCCCAGAACGCCAATTCCAGTGTGGCAGCGCCGTTGACGAGCAGAACGTCACTGATTGCGCGATTGTCGGTGGCCGAGCGGCCGAAATCGCCGCGCAGCAATCCGGTCAGGTACTCCCAGTACTGCGTCAGGATCGGCCGGTCGTACCCGGCCTCGGCCTTGCGCTGAGCGATCTGTTCGGCGGGCAGGCGGCCACCGAGGGCCGCGGTGATCGGATCACCGATCACCCGCATGAGAAAGAACACGACGGTGACGAGAATCCAGGCGGTCGGAATGATCAGCAGAAATCTGACCCCGAGATAACGGGCGAGCGCGCCGTACCGTGACGGCGCGCTCGCCTGCTGTGCTTGCTTCTCGCCCTCTACCGTCGTGCTGTCGGTAGTGGGCACGCCGTCAGCTCTTGGCGAGAGTGACGAAACGGAACTTGAACGAGGCGTCGAGAGTCTCGTCCACACCGCTGATCTCGTCGGTGGCGACGGCGATCTGCTTGCCTTCCAACAACGGAAGCGTCGGCAGGAAGTTCGTCGCGAGCTCGGTCTGAATCTGCCCGATGATCTGCATCCGAGCATTCTCGTCGGCGGTCGTGCGTTCGAGATCGAGCAGCGAGGTGATGGCCGGGCTCTCGAAGTGCGACTGCAGGAAGTTGTCGGGCCCGAAGAACGGCGTCAGGTAGTTGTCTGCATCGGGGTAGTCCGGGAACCAGCCCAGCTGGTACACCGGGTAGGCGTCGGCGACGCGTTCCTTGGTGTACGTGCTCCACTCGGTGGACTGCAGGTTGACATTGAACAGGCCCGTCGCGTCGAGCTGGCTCTTGATCGCGGCGTATTCCTCGCTCGAGCTCGAACCGTAGTGGTCCGGGTTGTACTGCAGGTTGAGCTGCACGGGAGTGGCGATGCCTGCGGCAGAGAGGAATCCGGCCGCCTCGTCACGATTGGGCGTGGTGCCGTAGACGTCGCCGAAGGCGGTGTTCGCGCCGGCCAGACCGGTGGGGACCACGGAGTACAGCGGGGTGTACGTACCCTTGTAGACGCCGTCGGACAGCGCCTGACGATCGACCGAGGCCGCAATTGCCTTGCGCACGGCCAACTTCTGCTCCGGGGTGTCGCCGGGCATCGTGTTCATGTTGAACACCATGTAGCGCGATTCACCGCCGGGTCCCTCGTGCACCGTCAGACCGTCCACGCTGCCGAGCGATTCGACGTCCGTCGGGGTCAGCGAGCGCCATGCGACGTCGATGGCCTTGTTCTGCACGTCGAGCTTGAGGTTGTCGGAGCTGGTGTAGTACTTGACGTTGATCGACGACGTCTTCGGGGCTCCGAGAATTCCCTGATAATCGCCGTTCGCGGTGAAGCTGACGAGGGAGTTCTTCGCGTAGCTCGCGATGGAGTACGGGCCCGCGAACGGCGTTGCAGCCACGATGGCGTCGTCGTCGAGAACGGAGTCTGCCGGGAACACGGTCTGATCGACGATCGGGCCTGCCGGAGTCGCCAGAATCTGCGGGAACGTCTGGTCGTTCGCTGCCTTCAGCGTGAACTCGACGGTCTTCTCGTCCGGCGTCGCGATGCTGTCGAGGTTCGTCAGCAGCGATGCGGGCCCGTTGGGATCGTTGATGGCGACGATTCGATCGAAGGAGAACTTCACGCTCTCGCTCGTCAGCGGGTTGCCGTTCGCGAACTTCAGATCGTCCTTCAGCGTGCACGTGTAGACGGTCGGCTCGGCGAAGTCGCAGCTCTCGGCGACGTCGGGCTCGAGCTCGGAGCTACCGGGCGCGAAGTTCATCAGGAAGGGATACGTCTGGTTCATCACCATGAACGAGCCGTTGTCGTACGAGCCGGCCGGGTCCAGTGACGTCACCTGGTCGGTGGTGCCGACCGTGATGGTCTCGCCGCCGCCGCTGTCGCCGGATCCGCCGGCGTCGTCGGTGCGGCCCGAGCCACAGGCTGCCGCAGTCAATGCGAGTACCGACAGTGCTGCCACTGCAGCGGTCTTCTTGCCGTGCTTGCGCACGGCCCTGATGGGTCCAGCGGTCTTCGATGCCGCGCTGTAGCGCTGCATGCGTCCGTCGTCGGGCGACAGGGTCATCTGAAAGCCTCTATCCAATCGGTGTGTCCTATGTAACTCGGGACAGTACCGACGGACTGTTTCCAATATGTGGCATTGAGAAAACCCCGCTGTTCCCTCGCGGGAACGCCCAGCTCACGGACGACTCAGAGCACTCACATTCGCGTCGTTGTCCACCGGCTGCCCGGCGGCCGAAGCCAGCAGACCCTCGAGAACGTGCTTGCCGAGCGCATTGTCGGCAGGCAGATCGATCGGGTACTTGCCGGTGAAACATGCTGCACACAAGCGCGATTCAGGCTGCTCGGAGGCAGCGATCATGCCGTCGATGGAGATGTATCCCAACGAATCGGCTCCGATCGCCTGCCGAACGCCCTCGAGAATCCCGTCCTCGGAGTCGACACCGTTGGCGATCAGCTCTGCGGGAGAAGCGAAGTCGATGCCGTAGAAGCAGGGCCAGCGCACCGGTGGCGACGCGATCCGCACGTGAATCTCCAGCGCACCGGCCTCACGCAGCATCCTGATCAGGGCGCGCTGAGTGTTGCCGCGAACGATCGAATCGTCCACCACCACCAGCCTTTTGCCCCGAATGACCTCTTTGAGAGGATTGAGTTTGAGCCGGATGCCGAGCTGGCGAATGGTCTGCGACGGCTGAATGAACGTGCGCCCCACGTAGGCGTTCTTCATCAGGCCCTGGCCGTAGGGGATGCCGGAGCCCTGCGCGAAACCGACCGCAGCGGGAGTTCCACTCTCGGGCACGGGGATAACCAGGTCGCCCTCGGCCGGATGCTCCTTCGCGAGGCGTCGTCCGATCTCGACTCGCGTCGAGTGCACCGAACGACCACCGATGACGCTGTCGGGCCGAGCGAGGTAGACGTACTCGAACACACAGCCCTTGGGCTCGGGGGCTGCGAATCGCGAGGACCGAACACCGTCGGCGTCGATCGCGAGCAGTTCACCCGGCTCGATGTCGCGGACGAACGCGGCACCGACGATGTCGAGTGCCGCCGTCTCGCTGGCAACCACCCAGCCGCGATCGAGGCGGCCGAGGCACAGCGGGCGCACGCCGTGCGGGTCACGCGCGGCGTAGAGGGTGTGCTCGTCCATGAACGTCAGACAGAAGGCACCCTTGAGCAGCGGCAGCAGTTCCATCGCCGCCTGCTCGATGGTGCAGTCGGCAGCCTTGTGCGCCAGCAGCGCGGTCACCACGTCGGAATCCGACGTGCCGTTGCCCTGCAGCCGGTCGCTGATCAACCCTGCGTCGCGCGCCTTGGTGGCGAGCTCGGCGAAGTTCACCAGATTTCCGTTGTGGCCGAGCGCAATCCCGGTGCCGGCGGTGGTGGTGCGGAAGATCGGCTGCGCGTTCTCCCACGTGACCGATCCACTGGTGGAGTAGCGGCAGTGTCCGATGGCGACGTGCCCGGGCATCGCGCCGAGTGTCTGCTCGTCGAACACCTGGCTGACGAGACCGAGATCCTTGAACACCAGCACCTGGGAGCCGTCGGACACTGCGATGCCTGCAGCCTCCTGACCACGGTGTTGCAGCGCATAGAGACCGTAATAAGAGAGCTTGGCCACATCCTCGCCCGGTGCCCATACTCCGAACACTCCGCACTCCTCGCGCGGCTCGTTCTCCGGTTCGTCGAGCGGTTTGCCTACCAGAAGATTCGGACTGTCGACCGACAAATCGGCGTTGGTCACGGGCATTGCTCCCTTGGGGGTACGGGGCGGGGGGCCGTGCCCGAGTCTACGGGCACACGGCCGGAGTCAACGCATCGTGTGTACGGGAGATTCCCAGCAGGTGAACCCGTGTCCGATTTCGAGCGAATCACCTGATGGACAACAGTGGCAGCCAGCGACCCACTTCGGCTGCTCTGCTGCCCGACGCATCGATCGAACCGTCGGCGAGAGCCTCGGCGAAATCGCGGATTCCGGTGACCACCTGCAGCCACGTCAGCGCATCGGTTTCGACCACGTTCGGCGGGGTTCCCCGCGTGTGTCGCGGCCCCACGATGCACTGCACCGCGACGAACGGCGGCACCCGCACCTCCACCGAGGATCCGGGCGCATTCTGGCCCAGAGTTCTGGCCGTGGTGCGCACCGCGGCGGCGATCTGTGCCCGCGCCGGCTTGTCCGCCTCACCCCTGATCCATTGCTCGACGGCCAGAACGGCGTCGCGCACCTCGGCGGGGCCGACTTCCTTGTGCGGTGGCATGGTCGATCAGCCCCTCTCTTCGTCGACGGACGCCAGATGCGCCAGCACGGCACCGCTCGCGTTGAGAAAGTAATGCAGCAGCGCCGGGGCGAGCACACTCCCGCTGCGGGCTCGCAGCCACGAGAACACCACACCGGCCGCCGCCGTCGCCGCGACCGTTCCGAGCACGGTGTCACCCGCAGCACGAGCGGGGTGAATGTGCCAGAGTCCGAAGAAGATCGGCGACAGAGCAGGGGACGCGGCGTCGAGCACACCGCGGAAGAGCAACTCCTCGGTGACGACGGTCCCCACCGGAATCCGAAACAGGACCCACTCGGCCAGTTCGTCCTCGGACGGCCGGACCCGGCGTCGCAACGCGGGAACTGCGGCCACGACGGCGGATCCGAGCACCGGCACCGCCGCCGCCGCAGCGCCCCACTTCAGGCCGGCGGCAGTGTTGCGCAGACCGAGTTCCGCCGCGCTCGTTCGGGACAGTGCAGCAACACCGACGGCGAACGAGGCGTTGGCCACCGCCCGCCGACGTGCGTCGAGACCGAGCGCGGGAAGGAGGTAGGTACTCCACGCCGTCGTCGCGAGTCCGATCAGAACGGGTCGTCCCGCAGGCTCAACTCCGGCCGTCAGTGCGGTTCTCACTTCTCCGGACCGTCCCGGCCGGCGAACTGCTCCATGACGCCGCGAACTCGTTCGGTGTCGCGCTCGGTCCACCCCTCGGGCGCGGCGACGGCCACCCAGCCGTCGAGCACGAGGGTTCCGTAGTTGTGGCCGTGCCCGTCGGGGACGCCTGCGGCGTTGGTCAGATCGGCGGCCACCTGCCAGAAGGTGACGACCGGGAACCAGCGCATGCTCGGCAGCCGGTCCGGTCCCGGTGGCTCGGACAGCCAGTCGGGGCGCTCGAACAGCAGGTCCGGTGACCACCACACCACCGGATCCGACGCGTGCTGCACGTACAGGATTCGCGGCTCGTACCAGGGCTGATCCTCCGGCGGGATGCCCGACGAGTTGTCGGCGAATCGGACCGTCAGTCCTTCGGAGTAGACCGGCCGAACCTCCGGGCTTCCCGGGTCGCGTCGGCTGACGAACTGACTCCAGATTCGGTTGTTGTTCGGCGGCCCCACCCACAGCACGCCGTCGGCGGTGGCCCTGATGTCGGCCAAACCGTCGAAAGCGCCCTCCCCCGCCTGGGTACCGAGGCTCTCGCCGTAGACGTAGAACTTGGGGCGAGTGGACTCGGGTTCCTGCAGCCACCGGTCGTGCACCTTGTCGATCAGCGCTCTGCCTGCCTGCGCGGCCTTGTCCCCCTCCGCAATGAAGGAGATCCAACTCGGCAGGTACGAATACTGGGATGCGACGGTGGCGACATCGCCGTCGAACATCAGCTCTTCGGCTTCGATGGCGGTGGGATTGACCCATCCGGTTCCGGTGGTCGGGACGACCACGAGAGCCGCTCGCTGGAATGCCCCGGTGCGTTCGAGTTCTGCGACCACGATGTTCAGTCGCTCGTCCTGGGTCTCTGCGGTTTCCAGGCCTGCGTATGCCCTGATCGGCTCGAGGCTCGGACGGCCCGTGGCCCGCTCCATCTCGTCGGCACGCAGCCCGCTGGAGACGAAGTTGCGACCCTCGAACCCGAGGGTGTCCCACGGTGCCAACGAGTTCGGGCTGCCGGAACGTTCGTCGGCAACGGGTTGCTCTGCGCCGTCCCGGGTTTCGTCGTTCTGCAGACTGAACGCGGAATTGGTGACCTCGGAGACCGCGCGCAGCAATACGCCCTGGACCAACGCGACGGACAGCACCACGAGGACGACGACCCCGAGCGCATTGGCCACTTCGCGTGGCATCTTGACGATGCGGTTGATCTGACGGGCGAGCAGGCGAACGAGGTCACGCAACACCCGCCACACCGAAATCAACAGCGCCGCAATGGCGATACTGAGCGCACCGGTGCGGAAGTACCCCGTCGTGGTGGTGCCCTCCGCGTCCATCAGTGCCGCCAGCTCACGCTGCCATTCCGCCGAGATCGCCAGCATGATCATCGATGCCGCGATCGCCAGGACGGGTACGGCGACCTTGACGGCCAGCTCGACCTTGCGCGGCAACGGCCACCACGATCGGGACGAGAGCCACCAACGGGTCACGGCCCAACCCACCGCGACGCCGAATGCGTAGCCGATGGCCGCGTTGATACCGCCGATGATGCCCTGGAACAACCATCCGCGAGGGAGCAGGGACGGAGTCAGCGACCAGCAGAAGAACAACGCGCTGAACGCGATTCCGGTGAAGTCGAGGCGCAGCAGGCCCCAGGCCCACATGACGAACGGGTGCTTGGCGGATGAGGGGACGGAGAACTCGACCGAGGGCAGGTGGTACCGATGATGCTGGTCCTGCTCGAGTGTCGCGTCGACCTCGCCCCGGCGCTGCTCCGATGTGCGTCCCCCCACCTCGGTCAGCCGAAGAGTCTGGGAAGAGTGCTCTCGAACGTCTCGCGCAGCTCCGTCATCGGGACGGAGAACTGCCCTTGGACCTCGATCGAATCCGAGCCCTCGTCGACGACGCCGATGCGCGCCCACGGCAGACCGCGGGCGGTGCACATGCCGGTGAAGCGAGTTTCTTCCGTGCGCGGAACGGCGACCAGTACGCGACCCGAGGACTCGGAGAACAGCGTCACGAACGGATCGGCACCCTCGGGAAGGATGATGCGGCAACCGGTTTCACCGGCCAGAGCAGCTTCGACGACGGCCTGCGCGAGACCACCCTCGGACAGATCGTGTGCCGCCGAGACCAGTCCGTCACGCGAAGAGGAGAGCAGAATGTCTGCGAGCAGTTGCTCGCGAGCGAGATCGACCTTGGGCGGAACGCCGCCGAGGTGATCGTGCTCGACCTGCGCCCAGATGGATCCGTCGAACTCGTCGTGGGTGTCGCCCAGCAGAATCAGCGTCTCGCCGGGTTCGAGGCCGAGACCGGTCGGGATGCGGCGATGCACGTCGTCGATGACGCCGAGAACACCGACGACGGGCGTCGGCAGGATCGGCTCGGCACCGGTCTGGTTGTAGAAGCTGACGTTGCCACCGGTGACGGGAATGCCGAGGGTGACGCAGCCGTCGGCCAGGCCGCGCACGGCCTGCTGGAACTGCCACATGACGCCCGGATCCTCGGGTGAGCCGAAGTTCAGGCAGTTGGTGACGGCCTTGGGGGTCGAGCCGGTGACAGCGACGTTGCGGAACGCCTCGGCCAACGCGAGCTGCGCACCCTGATACGGGTCGAGTGCGGTGTAGCGACCCGATGCGTCGGTGGCCAAAGCGATTCCGCGACCGGTCTTCTCGTCGATGCGGATGACGCCGGCGTCGGCGTTCTCGGCGAGGACGGTGTTGCCGCGCACGTAGCGGTCGTACTGCTCGGTGATGAAGCGTCGGCTGCACAGCTGCGGTGAGCCGATCATCTTCAGCAACGTCGCCTTCAGCTCGTCACCGGTTTCCGGACGCTTCAGCGACGCCGTGGTGTTCGCGACCAGATCGTCCTGGGTGGCAGGTCGCTGCACGGGACGGTTGTACACCGGGCCCTCGTGCGCGACGGTCTTCGGCGGAACGTCGACGACGGTGTCGCGGTGCCAGGTGATCTGCAGGTGCTCACCGTCGGTGACCTCACCGATGACCGTGGCCAGAACGTCCCACTTCTTGCAGACGGCCATGAATGCATCGACGTTGTCGGGAGTGACCACCGCGCACATGCGCTCCTGGGATTCGCTCGACAGCACCTCGGCAGGAGTCATGCCGGTGGCGCGCATCGGCACCTTCTCCAGCTCGATGTGCATGCCGCCACTGCCCGCGGACGCCAGTTCCGAAGTGGCACAGGACAACCCGGCGCCGCCGAGGTCCTGGATACCGACGACGAGCTTGTTGGAGTACAGCTCGAGGCAGGCTTCGATGAGCACCTTCTCGGTGAACGGGTCGCCGACCTGCACGGCCGGCAGCTTCTTGCGGCCCCCGCCGGTCTCGTCTCCGTCGAAAGTCTCCGACGCGAGTACGGACACGCCGCCGATACCGTCGAGACCGGTGCGTGCACCGAACAGAATGATCTTGTTGCCCAGGCCCGACGCGAACGCGAGGTGCATGTCCTCGACGCGCATGACGCCGGCACACAGAGCGTTCAGCAGAGGGTTACCGGCGTAGGAGGCGTCGAACACCGTCTCGCCGCCGATATTCGGGAGGCCGAGGGAGTTTCCGTAGCCGCCGACGCCTGCGACGATGCCGCTCAGGACGCGGCGCGTGTCGGGTGCATCGGCAGCACCGAATCGCAGCTGGTCCATGACGGCGATCGGGCGCGCGCCCATGGCCATGATGTCGCGGACGATGCCGCCGACACCGGTGGCTGCACCCTGGTAGGGCTCGACGTACGACGGGTGATTGTGGCTCTCGACCTTGAACGTGACGGCCCAGCCGTCGCCGACGTCGACGACGCCCGCGTTCTCACCGATACCGGCGAGCATGGGCTTACGCATCTCGTCGGTGGTGGTCTCACCGAAGTACTTCAGGTGCACCTTCGAGGACTTGTACGAGCAGTGCTCGCTCCACATGACGGAATACATCGCCAACTCGGCGTCGGTGGGCCGACGGCCGAGGATTTCCTTGATGCGGACGTATTCGTCGTCCTTGAGTCCGAGTTCCTTGTACGGCTGCGCTACGTCGGGGGTGGCGACGGCGTTGGAGACAGTGTCTGTGGGTACAGAGCTAGCGGACACGAGGAATAGGTCCCTTCGATGGAGCGAAATGCCAGGGAGAGTCTATCGGGACCCTGCGACATGTACGGCATCGGTCGTGCAGGGCTGTGATTCGTTCGTGCGAACATCACCTGATGGACATCGCGCTGACCGAGAACGATCTGGACGAAACGGGCGTCATCGACCCGTCGATGGTGGCCAAGGGAGTCGACGTACCACCCAAGGCCGTCGTCTGTTTCTTCTCCGAGGTGATCGACAGCATCTGCGCGAAGGGCGACGCCAGAGTCGTCTCGATCATGCGCTCCGAGCACGGCGAACACCCCGTCTACGAGATCGAACGGAACGGGGAGAAACTTGCCGTCTTCCACCCCGGCGTCGGCGCTCCGCTGGCCGCACTGTTCCTCGAAGAGGCCATCGCGATGGGATGCACCCAGTTCGTGGCCGTCGGCGGCGCGGGGGCACTGTCCGACGACCTGGGCATGGGACACGTGATGGTGGTCGACAGCGCCGTCCGCGACGAGGGCACCTCGTTCCACTACCTGCCGCCGGGACGGGTCGTCGACGCCGATCCCGCCGGCGTGGCCGTGCTGCAGTCGGTGCTGACCGACGCCGGAGTCGACTTCGTCACCGGCCGCTCCTGGACGACCGATGCCCTCTACCGCGAGACCCGTGCCCGCGTTTCCCGCCGCGTCGACGAAGGCTGCCGAACGGTCGACATGGAAGCCTCGGCCTTCTGCGCCGTCGCCCGATTCCGCGGCGTGCGATTCGCGCAACTGCTGTACGCGGGTGACTCCCTCGCCGCCGACTGGGATCACCGCGGCTGGACCAAGGCCACGACAGTGCGCGAACAATTGTTCTGGCTCGCGGCCGATGCATGCCTGCAATTGAGCCCGGTCTAGCCGAGCTCGGGTCTTCGATATACGGGTTCACGGATCCCGGGTCACTGGCTCACCCCCCTCCGGCCCCGCAAACGCGCGCGCGTTTGCCATACGCGCGCGAAATCGCCCCCGCACAGGTCACGAATCCACGCGCACCTGACGAATGCGCGCGCGTTTGCGATCGCCGATCGGACTCAGGCAGGGGCGAGGAATGCCGCCAGCGCGTCGGCGTAGGACTTCACGTCACTGGCTCCCATCAACTCTCGCGACGAGTGCATGGCCAGCTGCGCTGCTCCGACGTCCACCGTCGACAGGCCGGTGCGCGACGCGGTGATGGGTCCGATGGTCGAGCCGCAGGGCAGATCGGCGCGATGTACGTAGCGCTGCAAGGGAACTCCGGCCTGATCGCAAGCGAGCGCAAAGGCACCGGCACCCGCGGAATCCGTTGCGTAACGCAGGTTCTGGTTGACCTTGAGCACCGGTCCCCCACCGAGTTCGATGCGATGCGCGGGCTCGTGCCGGTCCGGGTAGTTGGGATGCGTCGCGTGCGCCATATCGCCTGAGGCACAGATGGATCCGGCCATCGTGCGGAGGAAGTCCTCACGGCCACCGCCGCGTCCGAGCACGATGCGCTCGAGCACGGTGTTCAGCAGATCCGAGAACGCGCCGCGATCGGACATGCTGCCGACTTCCTCGTGGTCGAACAGTGCCAGCACCGGCGTGACAGCGGTCGGATTCTCCACTGCCGCAAGCAAAGCCTGGGTCCCGGCATAGCAGGTGCCCTGATTGTCCAGACGCGGCGCACTGACCAATTCCGACTCGACACCGACGACGGCACTGGGCGCGAGATCGTGCGTCATCAACTCCCAACCCAGTACCGAATGCGGGTCGACGCCTTCTCGCTCGGCGACGTATGCAATGAACGATTGTGGCGAATTACCGACGCCCCAAATGGCATTGACGTGTCGCTGCGGGTCCAGGGTGACGCCCTTGCGATCCTCGGAGAGGTGGATCGCGAGCTGCGGAACTCGCAGAATCGGCTCGTCGACCTTCACCAGTACCTCGCGCACCGCGTTTCCGTCGCGCACACTCAGCCGGCCGGAAATACCCAGATCGCGATCGAGCCAGGAGTTCAGCCAGGCACCGCCGTACGGTTCGAGGCCGACCATCTGCCAGCCCGCGGATTGCAGATCGGGATGTTGCTTCACGCGAAGGTTGGGGCTGTCGGTGTGTCCGCCGACGATACGGAAAGGGCCATCAGGAGTGGAGCCTGCGGAACGACCCGAATTACTGCTCTCGGTACTCCATGCGACCAGCGATCCGCCGCGAACGAGGTAGTAGCGGCCCGGCTCCGTCGGCCAGGCATCGGTCTCCTCGAGGCGCACGAAACCGGCGTCCTCGAGTTGCACCGAGACCGTGTTGCAGACATGGAACGGAGACGGCGAGACGTCGACGAAGTTGCAGAGACCGGTTGCGGAGGCGTGAGTCGACATGGGAACCATTGTGGCAGCCGCCGCGTCGAACACCTCGAGAGCACACACCGACCGGGGGGACAACGTCATGAAATTTCATTCTTCACCTGACTACGGCGCAGTTCATGCGACCACATTCGCCATCGTGCGGATGAAGACGATCGAAGCATTTCGCAAGCGCGGGGTGGTGGTTCACCGCGAGGACGCGACGACTTTGGCGGTGGGCTCGGGCGTTCGCATGTCACTGAACAATGTGTTCGCCCGGTGCTCCGGGGTGAGTCGATCGGCGTGGGACGGCATCATCGCCGGCCATGTCGATCTCATGATCGAGACGATGCGCGAGGCGGATCCCACGTTCATCACCGGACTGTCGGACGACGAGTTCCACTCGAGGCTGCGCGAGCGCGTCATCGCTCCGTCTGCCCTGGCGGCCATGGGTGAGCGCGAGTACGAGTATTCCGTCCCGCTACTCGACGTGCCGGGCGCACCGCGACGGGTACTGAACCTGTCTTCTCCGAATCGCGCTGTGACACTGGCAGATCGGCATCTCGTCGGCCGAGACCTGAACGCCGCCTGGGCAGCCGGCCGAAGGAACACCGCAGCGCTGAAGTTCGAGGACGGCCGAATTCTCAGCAGAAACAGCATCGACATCGAGGTCCTCAGCGGCGATTCGATCTACCTCGCGTCGAAGGTCGCCGATATGTCCACGCTGATCTCCGCACACCTCGGCGAATGTCTGTACGGCGTAGTGTTCGTCGTTCCCAATGCCTATGAGTTCATTTTTCACCGGCCGCGCAACGCCGACAGTGCACTCACGGCAGCGGCCGCACTCGCCGAACTGGCGGACGTGTTCTCACGTGACACACCGAGCCCACTGTCACGCTCGGTGTTCTTCTGGCGAGACGGCGAGTACTGCGACGTATCGCACGGCCCAACGGGCATCTTTGCCTCTACCTTGGCGGAGCTGCGAGCGTGTGCGGCCTGACCGCGATCACGTGCCGGTAGACCCGCTATTCGGGCGGCGGAGTGGTGGGCCGTCCGGCGGCAGCGTCGCGAATCCAGTCGGGGACGGGTTGATGATCGCGTTCGGCCATGGTGATGTACGCGCGGGCAGCGGCAGCGGCGACCGTTGGACGTGGTGCTTTGATGTTGCGTTCGTCGGTGGTGGTCATCGCGGGTCCTCCTGCTCGCTCTCGCCGTCAGTGTCCTCGGTTTCGCGCGGTTGCGCCAGTGCGCGACGTGCAGACCGGCCCGCAACGGCCAGTAGCACCTTGCGTTCGGTGCTGGTGATGAGCGGGGAGTCGGTGACCGTCGCAAAGACGTCCCAGCCGAGTTCCGCTTCGTCATCACTGTCACTGACGGTGTGGTCGAGGCACCAGGCGATCCGCTGCCAGGCCTGGGCCCGTTTGTCGGCGACGGTGCGCTGACGAATGGTGAGAGCGACTCCGACGACGGCGAGGACTCCCACGACGAGAGTCACCCACGCTTGGGCGGGCATCCGCTACTCAGTGCGAACCGGACACGCAGAACACGTTGCCGTCGGGATCGGTCAGGGTCACCCAGCGAAAGTCGCCCATGGTGTGTTGCGCAACCTCACGTGCACCCGCCTCGATCAGGCGCGCGACCTCACCGTCGAGGTCATCGGTAGTCATGTCGAGGTGGACGCGATTCTTGCCGTGCGTCGGGTCGTCGATCTTCTGGAAGGCCATTCGATATGGTGCCGCAGCGAGCGCGACGACGTAGAACCAGCCGTCGTTCTCCTCCACGATCGTGCCGTCGACCTGCGCCGCCCACCAGTGAGCGAGTGGTCCGGGATCGGTGGTGTCGAACGTGATCATGCCCAGCGTCAGTGTCATGGCGGCACGATATCGGCGACCACCGACAGGTTGGGGTCAGGCGTTGACAATCGTGTCCAGTGCCGAGTAGAAGATGCCAATGCCGTCGTCGCTCGGTCCGGTCAGTGGCTCGGTGGCGTGCTCGGGGTGCGGCATCAAACCGACGACCCGGCCGTTGGCCGAGGAGATGCCGGCGATCCCGCGCTGCGATCCGTTCGGGTTGCTGCCGCTGTATCGGAAGACGACCCGGCCCTCACCCTCGAGCTCGTCGAGCACGTTCTGCGGTGCCTGGAACCGACCTTCGGCATTCTTGACCGGGATCAGAATCTCGGCACCGGGCTCGTATCGCGACGACCACGCGGTATCGGTGTTCTCCACTGCCAGCCACTGATCACGGCAGACGAAGTGCAGGCCTTCGTTGCGAGTCAGCGCGCCGGGGAGCAGTCCCACCTCGCAGAGAACCTGGAATCCGTTGCAGATACCGAGAACCGGCATACCGCCTTCGGCAGCCTTGACGACGGACTCCATCACGGGGGCGAATCGGGCAATAGCACCGGCTCGCAGGTAGTCACCGTACGAGAATCCGCCCGGGACGACGATCGCGTCGACGTTCTTCAGGTCGGCGTCGGCATGCCACAGGCTGACGGCTTCTCCGCCGGCGAGGGCGACCGCGCGGGAGGCGTCGACGTCGTCGAGGGTCCCGGGGAAGGTGATGACCCCTACGCGGGCGCTCATGCGGCGGGCTCTACCGACACGCGAGTGACCGTCCAGTCCTCGATGACCGTGTTGGCCAACAGCGATTCGGCGATCTTCTCGAGCTCGGCATCGTCGACGGTGTCGTCGACCTCGAGCTCGAAACGCTTGCCCTGACGGACGTCGGACACGCCGGAGATCCCCAGACGTCCGAGCGCTCCTGCGATCGCCTGACCCTGGGGATCGAGAATCTCGGCCTTGGGCATGACATCGACAACGACTCGGGCCACGAAAGCGCTCCTTGAAATACGTACAGCAAGACAGTTACCGGCAGGTGGGAGTCTACGCAGCCCTGGCGGGAGGCGCGAAACCGCGCTTACTGTGGAGCCCATGCGGCTGACACACTTCGGACATTCCTGCGTTCTCGTCGAACTCAACGGCACCACCGTGCTGTTCGATCCCGGCACGTTCTCCCACGGGTTCGAGGGCATCACCGGACTCGACGCGATCCTTGTCACCCATCAGCACCCGGATCACGTCGATCTGCAACGTCTTCCCGCTCTGGTCGAGGCAAATCCGCGAGCGGCACTGCATGCCGATCCGATGACCGCGGGCCAATTGGGCGGCCAGTGGGCGGCAGCTCCCGCAGGCAAGGCATTCACTGTCGGCGGCATCACGGTCACCGGCGTGGGCGGCACCCATGCCGTCATCCATCCCGAACTGCCGGAGATCGACAACACCGGGTACCTGCTCGGCACACCGGAGAATCCGGGCCAGCTGTTCCACCCGGGTGACTCGCTGTTCGTCCCCGAGCATCAGGTCGAGGTTCTCGCGCTGCCCGCAGCCGCGCCGTGGTCGAAGCTCTCCGAGACAGTCGAATTCCTGCGTGCGGTAGCGCCGAAGATGGCGTTCCCCATCCACCAGGCCATCGTCGCGGAGCAGGCGAGGGGCATCTACTACGGCCGCTTCAAGGAGATGTCCGACGCCGAAATCCGCGAGCTTCCCGAAGAATCGTCCGTCTCGATCTAGCCGGTGACCTCGGGCGGAAGGGTGCCGATCATGGTCACCTGCGTCCCGTCCCACGCGTAGTCGATCGTCACCGGGCCGCCGGTGGGATTGGCATTCGCATCGTTCGCGAGCGGCCAGCGGTAGTTCACCGTGACGGTGTCGGCGGATTGCGCCGCAACAGAGGTGAATCCGTACGGCTCGAGCGTGGCGGTGCCCAAGTACTCGGCGTCGTGGAAGAAGAGAAGGTGCGTCGGCGAACTCACCGTCGCGCCGTACGGCAGGGCTTCGACCCAGGTGAACGACGCACACGGATCACCCATGTCGGTGGCGACCCACGGTGAGTCGGCGAACACGAGCGGCAGCGAGTCCACGGCCCGTGTCACCGGTGCCGACGCCAGATCGAGGCACTGCGGCTCGGCGTCCGTCGGGCCCATCGGAACCAGGTCGCCGGCCTCCTCGGGTGGGGTCCGCTGTGGCTGCGTTCCTTCGGTGACGGTGGCCGGGTCGGGTGTCACCGGTGCAGGGCTTGCCGCCGTGGTCGCCGGAACGGCCGAGGACGGTGCTGCCGAGGGCGTTCCTTGCTCCGCTCCCCCGCAGGCGACGAGGGCCGATGCACCGAGAGCGAGGAGCAGAAGTCGTTTCATGAAGACCGCCTGGTTCGTATTGTCCGACGCCAGGTATGTCGCCCGCAAACGTGTTCCGTTACATCACGTTTCAGTCAAGAGGGCGTTACCTTCGCAGCGACTGCATTTTTCGCACCACTACGCGCACTTTTGCGACATTCCCGCGGATATTCCGGCACCGTGGCGCACCAGCTGCGCACTGGAGCGCGCGTCATTCAGGCCAGCCGATGTCGAGCCGAACCAATTCACGAATTGCCGACTCGTCAACCGTGTCGAGTCCGTCGAGGAACGCGGCTGCGAAAGACCCCGGCCGCGACGTCGACCGGGCCGCGATCTCCGACGCGACCGCGACGTGCGCGTGCGCCGCGACGGCACCGATCAGTGCAGTCGGTGACACCGAGCAGTAGGCAGCCGTCAGTGCACCGAGCGCACACCCGGTAGCCGTAACCCGTTGCAGCAGTGCGCTTCCGCCGCCTACCTTCACCATGCCGTCGGGGCCGAGAATGTGATCGGTCTCCCCCGATGCCGCCACGACCTCGGCCCGGTCGAGCAGCGACCGGGCCGCATCGACCGAATCTGCTACGTGTGCAGACGAATCCACCCCACGCGATCCACCTTCGGCACCCGCCAGTCCCATGACTTCCGACGCATTTGCACGAATAACGCTGGGCCGGTTGGCAAGTAGCTCAACGGCCACCTGGGTTCGCCACGGCAGACCGCCGGCTCCCACCGGATCGAGCACCCACGGCTTCCCCGCTGCCCTTGCTGCGGCCGACGCCAATCGAGAACTCTCCACCTGGGCAGCTGTCGGAGTTCCGAGATTGACCAGGACCGCGTCGGCGATCTCGGCGAACCCTGCCGCTTCCTCGGGGTTGTCCACCATCGCCGGCGCGGCACCCGCGGCCAACAGTGCATTGGCGACGAACTGCACCGACACCGTGTTGGTCAGACACTGCACCAACGGATTGCGTTCGCGCAGAAGTCGATGTGCGGCAACGATGTCGTCCAGGGTCACAGTCGAGGCACTCATTGTTGCGAGTCTACGACCGCACTCACCCCGTTCGCGTCAATGGACCACTGCATACGTCTGAGCGGTGCAATGGCACATTCACGCCGCAACCCCGTACGCGTGAATGGCGCATTGCATACGTCTGAGCCGTGCAATGGTCCATTGACGCGGGGCGGGTGGGGGTGCAGCGAGGAGCTAGGCCACGCGGGATTTGGTTCGCGGGATCCATTCGTACACGCCCGCCTCGGCTCCGTGGTGCAGGGAGAGGTCTATGGCGTCGAGGATTGCCTGTCGCGGTCCGGGTCGTCCCAGTTGCTTTGCACTGATGGCCAGGCGCACCACTCCATCGCGTCGGGCCGTGCGGCCTGCGCCGAGTACCAGTGCCTTGAACCACCAGGGCTCGGCTTTGAATCCTTCGCCGATTCCCCACACTCGGGCGCGGACGACGCCGTCGCGTTCGAGGTCGTGAATGCCGTTGAGTGCAGCCAACATTCGGAAGCCCGCGTCGGGGAGGGCTTCGACGGCACCGGGTGAGGCGATCCAGCGCGGAGCGGCGAAGATGCGGGTGCGCAGGCCGGTCTGTTCCATGACGCGGTCCGCTGCCATCAGTCGCAGTCGGGCTTCGTGACGCGGCAGTGCGGAGAACTCGGAGCGTCGACGCTTCGTCGCGGCCTGGTCGTAGCCGTGCAGAACGATCGCGTCGCCGCCGTCGCGCCGCGCCCGCAGCCATTCCTGGGTCGGCACGTCCGCTGCGAGTCGGTATTTGTCCTTCAACCGAGGTGCGACGAGCAACGACAGCGGGACGCCACGTCCGTCGAGGATGCGCGCGAAATCGGCGGCATGCTCGTAGGTGTCGTTCTTGATTCCGCTCACCGACACGATCAGGCGTCCAGACATGACTCGAGCCTCGCACACCAGCGTGAACGAGGCTCGAAGTCGATGCAGACAGAAGCTAAACGGCCATCGTTTCCTTCGGCAGGATCTTGTCGATAGCGGCGAGCACCTCGGGTGCGTCCGGCTCGGTGCGCGGACGGAAACGATCGGTGACGACGCCGTCGGGCGAGATCAGGAACTTCTCGAAGTTCCACTGGACGTCTCCGGCCTTTCCGTCGGCGTCCTCTGTCTTGGTCAATTCGGCGTACAGCGGGTGCCGGTTGTCACCGTTGACGTCGACCTTCTCGGTCATCGCGAACGTGACGCCGTACGTGGTGGAGCAGAACGTTTCGATTTCTTCGGCGGTGCCGGGCTCCTGGCCACCGAACTGGTTGCACGGCACGCCGACGACCGACAGGCCACTGGCCGCGTACTCGTTGGCGAGCTTCTCGAGCTTTTCGTACTGCGGGGTCAGTCCACACTTGGAGGCGACATTGACCACGAGGATGGCTCTTCCGGCGTACTCGTCGAGCGAGGTGGGCGCACCACCCAGGGTGTTGATGCCGATGTTCTGAACTTCAGTCATCACCCGAACTTACCTGTGAGTACCGACAGAATGGAACCGACGTACAAAAGCAAGTACGACCCCGCTGGTGGCGGGGTCGTACTTGCGTTTTTCCGAACCGGGCGACGGGGGGATGCGCGGCGCCCGGCAGGCACTACGCCTTGGCGGCGTGCTTTTCGATGATGACCTGCTTGTCTGCAGGCCGATCGTCCTCGGGGAGGTGGTCGTCGACCATGGTCTCCTCGTCGAACGGCAGGTTTCCGTCGAGGACGGTGTTGACCCGGTCCTTGTCGATCGTCTTGGTCCAGGTGCCGACCAGCAGAGTGGCGACGGCGTTACCCGAGAAGTTGGTCACTGCGCGGGCCTCGGACATGAACCGGTCGATGCCGATGATGAGGCCGACACCGTCGAGCAGCTCGGGACGATGGCTCTGCAAGCCACCGGCCAGGGTGGCCAGGCCGGCTCCGGAGACTCCGGCTGCACCCTTGGAGGCGATGATCATGAACAGCAACAGCGAGAACTGCTCGGGGAGCGAGAGCGGCAGGTTCATCGCGTCGGCGATGAAGATCGAGGCCATCGTCAGGTAGATCGCGGTGCCGTCGAGGTTGAAGGAATAGCCGGTGGGGACGACGATGCCGACGGTGGTGCGCTCGACGCCGACGTGTTCCATCTTGGCGATCAGACGCGGCAGGGCCGACTCGGAGGAGCTGGTGGCGACGATGAGCAGGTATTCACGGGCCAAGTACTTGACCAGTTTGAAGATCGAGAACCCGGAAACGAACTTGAGGATCAGGCCCAGGAAGAAAAAGACGAAGATGAAACAGGTGATGTAGAAGGCCAGCATCAGGGTGCCGAGCTGCACGACGGCATTCCAGCCGGTTGCGCCTACAACGCCGGCGATGGCACCGAAGGCGCCGATCGGAGCGACCCACAGGATCATGGTCAGAACGCGGAAAACGAGCTTCTGTACAGCGCCGATGCCCTTGATGATGCCCTCGCCGCTCTTGCCCATGGCCTGCAGCGCGAAACCGACAAGGATGGCGACGAACAGCGTCTGGAGCACGGAACCCGCCGTCAACGCGGACACCAAGGTCTCAGGGATGATTCCTGCAATGAAGTCCATGGTCCCGCCTGCACCCTCGGCCTGGTCCACGTACTTGTCGACTGCGCCGGAGCTTGGGATGTTCAGCCCCGTACCCGGTTGAATCAGGTTGCCGACAACCATGCCGATACCCAGAGCGATGGTCGACATCGCGATGAAGTAGCCGAGAGCAAGGCCACCGACCTTGCCGACACTGGCCGCAGCCCGCACCGCACCGATGCCGAGGACGATCGTGCAGAAGATGACCGGGCTGATCATCATCTTGATCAGGCTGATGAACAGCGTGCCGAGCACCGCGAGTTCCTTGCCGACACCCGGAGCGGTCAGTCCTACGATGACGCCGGCGACGACGGCGATGATCACGGCGATGTAGAGCCAATGAGTCTTGTCGCGCTTCTTCTTGGGCTCGGTGGGCGGATTGTCGAACCGCTCCGCATCGATGGTTGTCATGAATGTTCCTTCTGGGTTCCGGTGAAGCGCGAGTCGAACTGCGGACTTCGTGACTACTGGGAGTGGAGTGAGGTGGATCACCCCTGCTGAGAGATGATGTTGCTGCACCGGGTGACAGGAGTCACCTATACGTTCATTTCGTTCACGTCCGATGTATTGCACGAAGGGATTGCGTTGTCCTCGAAGCGCCCACTGAGCGTCGCCGGCCAGGTGTTGGTGCTGCAGCTCGTCGTCATGGCGGTCGTCGTGTTCGCCGGCGGCATCCTGACGGTGCTCAACGAACGGTCCAACAGCGACGACGCCACCCGACGCGAAGTCACGGCGATCGCGGTGAGCATCGCCAACGAACCGTCGACGCCCATTGCGATCGAGTCCGACGACCCGACGTCACGTCTGCAGCCGGAAACGGAGAAGATTCGTCAGGTCACGGGTGTCGATTTCATCGTCGTCATGGCACCGGATCGCACCCGATTCACGCACACCACCGTCGACCTGATCGGTAAGCCGTTCAGCGGCAATATCGACCGCGCCTTGCTGGGCGAGACGTTCACCGAGACGTACGTGGGTTCTCTCGGGCCGTCGATCCGGTCGGTCACGCCGGTCACCGATTCCTCGGGCGAGATCGTCGGCCTCGTCTCGGCGGGCGTCACTCGCCAGAAGATCAGTGATCAGTTCTTCCAAGGCTTGCCTCTCATCATCGCGGTGGTGCTCGCCGCCTTCGTCGTCGCCGCAGCGGGATCGACGTTGCTCAGCCGTCGGCTCCGGCGTCAGACACTGGGAATGGCACCGGCGGAACTGCGCACCATGTACGAGCATCACGACGCCGTCCTGCACTCGATCGGCGAGGGACTGTTGGTGTTCGGCCGCGGGGACGAGGCGGAGTTGGTCAACGACGAGGCCCGACGCCTCCTCGATCTACCGGAGGGCCCGGTCTCTTTCGAGTCGTTGCCGGAGTCGATGCAGCAGATGGACACCGGCATAGTGCGTGGCGAATTGCATCTGACGAAGGATCGCGTACTCGTCGTCAATCAGGATCCGGTGATGTGGGAGGGCCGACGCCTGGGCAATGTGCTGACGATTCGTGATCAGACCGAATTGCGTTCGTTGATGGGTGAACTGGACTCGGTGCGCAGTTTCGCGGAGTCGCTGCGTTCGCAGGCTCACGAGTCGGCGAACAGGCTGCACACCGTCATCACGATGGTCGAGCTCGGCCGACCCGAGGAGGCCGTCGAGTTCGCGACGGCCGATCTGGAACTCTCGCAGGCGCTCATCGACCGTCTGATGAACGCGGTCAGCGAACCGGCACTCGCTGCGCTGCTGCTGGGCAAGGTCAGTCAGGCCGCCGAGCAGGGCGTGGAGCTGACGATCACCGACGACACAGCGATGGAGCACGAGGGTGTGCTCACTGCGCGTGAATTGGTCACGCTGGTAGGCAATCTGATAGACAATGCCATCGATGCCTCGAAAGAATCCGACCAGCCGTGGGTCGAAGTGACGGTCCGCGACGCCGATGGTGAACTCGTCGTCAGGGTCGCCGACAGTGGTCCCGGAATGCCACCGGAGACGCTCAAAGCCGCTCTGCGGCGCGGCTACTCGACCAAGTCCGGCTCACGCGGCCTCGGCCTCGCCCTGGTGACTCAGGTGATCGGTCGCCATCGCGGCACCTTGACCTCGGAAGTGACGTACGGGTCGGTCATGGTTGCCACCATCCCTGGATCGGCGTCATGATCCGCGTCCTGATCGTCGACGACGAACCACTGATCGCCGAGGCACACAAGACGTACGTCGAGCGCACCCCGGGCTTCGAGGTGGCCGGGGTGGCGCACACCGGAGCGTCGGCCATGCGTTTCGCCAGCACCGAAGCCGTCGATCTGGTGTTGCTCGATATCGGTCTGCCCGACGCGAGCGGCATCGACGTGGCAGCAGCTCTCGGCGGTCTACGGCCGAGTCCCGACGTCATCGCCATCACCTCCGAGCGGGATCTGTCGGTGGTGCGTTCGGCAGTGGCGCACGGCATCGTGCTGTATCTGCTCAAGCCCTTCACGTTCGCCGCGTTCCGCGACAAGCTCGAGCGCTATCGCGAATTCCACGCTGCGTTGCCGGCCGGGGAGAACGCGTCGAGTCAACGCGACATCGACCGCGCCATGGCGCACCTACGGACGGCCGACGAACGCGTCTCGACACCCAAGGGTATTGCCCCGCAGACGATGGACGGCATCACCGCGAGCATCAAGGAAGCGGCCGACGGACTCAACGCGTCCGAGGCCGCCAAGGTCGTCGGGGTCTCCCGAGTGACGGCCTGGCGATATCTCGAGCGACTGGCCGACGACGGCCTGGTCACCCGGCACACCGAATACGGTAAAGCCGGGCGACCGCAGGTCCGTTACATGTGGCGTTAGAGCGCCGCCGCCGCACCGGTCTTCTCGACGATCCACGCGTACTCGAAGGCCGCTTCCTTCCACTTCTCGTAGCGCCCGCTCACTCCCCCGTGTCCGGCGCTCATTTCGGTCTTGAGCAACAGGTCCGAGTCACCGGTCTTCGTTGCTCGCAGTGCAGCAACCCATTTCGCGGGCTCGACGTAGAGGACGCGAGTGTCGTTGATGGACGTGATCGCCAGGATCGACGGGTAGTCCTCGGCTTCGACGTTCTCGTAGGGGCTGTACGACTTCATGTAGTCGTATACCTCCTTGTCAGCCAACGGGTTTCCCCATTCGTCCCATTCGATGACCGTCAGCGGCAGTGACGGATCGAGGATGGAAGTGAGCGGATCGACGAACGGAACGTTGGCGAGGATGCCGTTGAACAGCTCCGGAGCGAGGTTGGCCACCGCGCCCATCAGCAGTCCACCCGCACTGCCGCCGTCGGCGACGAGGTGCTTCGGCGAGGTGCGTCCGGTGTCGATGAGATGCTGTGCGGCAGCGATGAAGTCGGTGAAGGTGTTCTTCTTCTTCAGCGTCTTGCCGTTGTCGTACCAGTGCCGACCCATTTCGCCGCCGCCGCGAACATGTGCGACGACGAAGACGATGCCGCGATCGAGGAGCGAGAGCCGCGCCACCGAGAACGACGGGTCCATCGACGCCTCGTACGATCCGTAGCCGTACAGCAGCGTCGGCGCGGGGCCGTCGGGCACGTCCTTGCGCGCGATGACCGACAGCGGAATGTGCGTGCCGTCCGGCGCGGTGGCCCATTCGCGGTGCTGCACATAGTCACCGGCATCGAACTTGCCCAGAACCGGCTGTGATTTGCGGAGCAGCAGTTCGCCATTGGCGATGTCGAGGTCGTAGACCTGGCCGGGAGTGATGAACGAGGTGTACACCATCCGCAGCAACGGCTGATCCCACTCGGGGTTCGAGCCGGCTCCTACCGAATAGAGCTCCTCGTCGAACTCGAGCTCGCGGTATTCGCCGTATCCCTCGTCGGTCAGCGGCCAGATCGCCATGCGGGTCAACGCTTCTCGTCGGTACGTGAAGATCAGGTGGCCGGCGAAGGCGTCGATGTCCTCGACGCGGACGTCGTCGCGATGCGGAACCAGAGTGCGCTGATCGAGTGGGTCCGAGACCGGTGCCTCGGCGAGCAGGAAGTTCTCGGCCTTCTCCCCCTCGGTGCCCCAGCCGTTGACGGAGCCGTTGTGGGTGATGAGGAAGCGATCCTCACCGGCCACGACGGCATGTTCGATGCTGTATTCGACGCCGTCCGTGCGCGGCAGTACGACGCGGAACTCGCCCTCGGGATCGGTGGATTCCAGAACGAGGCATTCGGAGGTGATCTTCGAGCCGACCCAGATCATCAGGTACTTCTCGCTGCGGGTGGAACCGAAGCCGACCCAGTAGCTCTCGTCTGGTTCGTGGAAGACCTTGACGTCTCCGGACTTGCCGAGCGTGTGCCGCCAGACGGTGTCGGGACGCCAGGATTCGTCGACCGTCAGGTAGAACACGTGGGTGGCGTCGGCCGTCCAGGTGGCCCCGGGCGCGACGTTCTCGATGGTGTCGGCGAGCAGCTCGCCGGTCTCGAGGTTCTTGAAGCGCAGTGTGTAGCGCTCGTCGCCCTCGGTGTCGGTGGAATAGGCCAGCAGCGTGCCGTCGAGGCTGATGGAGAACGCGCCGAGGGAGAAGAAGTCGTGTCCCTTCGCTTCTTCGTTGGCGTCGAGCAGGATCTGCTCACCGGGGACGTCCACGTCGGACGACAGCGTCGGCGGAGTCCAGTCGTCGGGAGAGTCGACGGGGCAACGGCATTGGAGACCGTACGACTTGCCCTCGACGGTGCGCGAGTAGTACCACCACTGCCCCATGCGCGTCGGCACGGACAGGTCGGTTTCCTGGGTTCGCGACTTGATCTCGTCGAAGATTTTGCCGCGCAACGACTCCAGGCCTGCGGTCTGCTGCTCGGTGTAGGCGTTCTCGGCTTCGAGGTAGGCGATCACCTCGGGATCTTCCTTGGCGCGCAACCACTCGTAGTTGTCGATGAAGGTGTCGCCGTGATGGGTGCGCTCGAGTGGCACCTTCTTGGCAACGGGTGGGGTGATCGTCATGGCGTGACCCAATCGTCGAAGTTCAGGCCCGAGATGCGCTCGTAGGCCTCGATGTAGCGGCTGCGTGTGGCTGCGACGATGTCGTCGGGCAACGGTGGTGGCGGGGTGTCGGAGTTGCGGTCCCAGCCGGATTCGCCCGTCAGCCAGTCGCGGACGAACTGTTTGTCGAAGCTGGGCTGGACGCGACCTTCCTCATAGGAATCGGCAGGCCAGTAGCGCGAGGAATCAGGGGTGAGCACCTCGTCGGCGAGCACGAGGTTGCCGTCTGCGTCGGTACCGAACTCGAACTTCGTGTCCGCGAGGATGATTCCGCGTTCCAGAGCGAAGTTGGCAGCGCGTGAGTAGATCTCGATGGTGTCCTCGCGCAGCTTGAAGGCGAGTTCGGCACCGATCTTCTCGACGACCTGATCGAAGGTGATGTTCTCGTCGTGGTCGCCGAGCTCGGCCTTGGACGCGGGCGTGAAGATCGCCTGGCCGAGCTTGCTTGATTCGATCAGCCCCGGCGGGAGTTCGACGCCGCACACCTTTCCGGTCGCGTTGTAATCCGACAGACCCGAACCGGTGAGGTAGCCGCGTGCGACGCATTCGATCGGCACCATGTTCAGCTTCTTCACCACCAGGGCGCGGCCGAGCAGTTCGGCGGGAATGCGTTCGTCGAGCGGATCACCGGCCAGGTGGTTGACGCCGCCGAGCTCCTCGAAGAAGAACACGCTCATGGCCGTCAACACGCGTCCCTTGTCCGGGATCGGGGTGTCGAGGATGTGGTCGTAGGCCGAGATTCGGTCGCTCGCGACGAGCAACAGATGCGCGTCGTCGATCGTGTAGAGATCGCGGACCTTGCCGCCGGCCAGATGCTCGTAGCTACTCAGTGATGGTCGCACGGTGTTCAACACTATCTGGGCCGGTGGCGGCGGGGGTGCCGGCAGGCATCAGACTGGTAGCCGTGGCAACGAACAACACGACGTCGGCTGTCGGATTCCGCTCCGAACGCGGGCCGATACTGATTGCGTTGATGCTCAGCACGTCTCTGGTCGCCCTCGACGCGACCATCATCGCGACCGCGGTGCTGTCCATCGTCGACGACCTGGGCGGGTTCACGCAGTTTCCGTGGCTGTTCTCCATCTATCTTCTGGCGCAGGCAGTATCGGTGCCGCTGTACGGAAAACTGGCCGACCTGTTCGGCCGCAAGAAGATCATGCTGTTCGGCATCGCGGTGTTTCTGCTCGGCTCGATACTCTGCGGCCTGGCCTGGAGCATGCCCGCCCTGATCGCCTTCCGGGCAGTCCAGGGGCTCGGCGCGGGTGCCGTGCAGCCGATGGCCATCACCATCGCCGGCGATATCTACACCCTGGCCGAGCGCGCCAAGGTGCAGGGCTACCTCGCCAGCGTGTGGGCGATGTCCTCGGTACTCGGCCCGGCCCTCGGCGGTATCTTCTCCGAGTTCCTGACGTGGCGTTGGATCTTCTTCGTCAACATTCCGCTGTGCGCGCTGGCCGCGGTGATGCTGTGGCGCAAGTTCGACGAGGGAGCCGTGGAACGCACCAAGCCCAAGATCGACTACCTCGGTGCCGGTCTGCTGACGGTGGGCGCGGCGATGGTGCTGCTCGGGCTGCTCGAGGGCGGACAGTCCTGGGCGTGGAACTCCCCCGTCAGCATCGCCATCTTCGTCGCCGGACTCTCGCTGCTCGCCGCTTTCGCAGTGGTTCAGACCAGAGTCGAAGAGCCGATCCTGCCGTTGTGGGTGTTCACACGTCGAGTCCTGGTGGTCAGCAGTTTCATCTCGCTGCTCGTCGGTGCGTTGATCCTCGGCCTGACGTCCTACGTTCCGACGTTCGTGCAGGGCGTGCTCGGCACCGGCGCGATCGTCGCAGGCTTCGCACTGTCCACCCTCACACTCGGCTGGCCCATCGCGGCCTCCCTCTCCGGGCGGGTGTACCTCCGGTTCGGTTTCCGCACCACCGCGCTGATCGGTGCCTCCATCGCGGTCGTCGGAGCGGCATTCGCCACTGGCCTCGGTTCCGGTTCCCAGGTATGGCAGGTGGGCGCGGTGTGCTTCGTGATCGGTCTCGGTATGGGCCTGATCGCGAGCCCCACCCTCATCGCAGCCCAGTCGAGCGTCGAATGGTCCGAGCGCGGCGTCGCCACCTCGACCAACATGTTCGCCCGCTCCATCGGCAGCGCAGTCGGGGTCGCGGTGTTCGGTGCGATCGTCAACTCACGCATCTCCGACGACCCGAGTCCCGAACAACTGTCCGACGCCATCCACCCGGTCTTTCTGGGTGTCCTGGCGGCAGCAGCGGTGATGGCCGTCGCGGCACTGTTCATGCCCAAGCGTGCCGCGGAATAGGGTCGGGCCTGCCGAACCGAATTCGAGGAGGTGACGCCGGTGCCGTCGGTCGGGTCCGAGGGCTACTCTTCCGTGCTCCGAATACCCTGGGCTCGCGGAGTTTTCGCAGCAGCCCTGCTCGGTAGGTTCGCCTTCGCGCTGATTCCGCTGTCCGCGGTGTTCACCTTCCACGAACGAACCGGGTCTTTTTCGACTGCCGGTCTCGCGATCGCCGCCTATGGCCTCACCACGATCACGCTCCCGTTCAAGGCTCGTCTGGTGGATCGCCACGGCCAGTTCCGGGCTCTCCTGCCGTTGGCTGCGCTCTCTGCGCTGTGCATCGGTGGCGCGGCCTCGATCACCGGTTCTACCGACTTCCCGGTACTGCTATCCATCGCCCTGTTCGTCACGGGTGGAGCAGCCGTGCCGCCGTTGGGCCCGGCGATGCGGTCGAACTGGCGGGCGATGACCGCTGACTCCCCCGACCGCAAGCAAGCGGCCTACGCCCTCGACTCGACGTGCGAGGAGGTGTTGTTTCTCGCCGGCCCGCTCACCGTCGGAATCCTCATCACGGTGCTCCCCGCATGGGTCGGTCTTGCCGGTGCAGCGGTGGTGCTGGTGGCGGGCACCTCGGCGATGATCGCAGCCGAACCGATAAGACGGGGCACGTGGGAAGTCCACGACACCGCGCCGACGCGCCGTCGAATTCGCACCGTCACGGCCCGCCCGATCCCGGGACTGTTCGCGGTCCTGGTCGCGATATCGGCACTCGCCGCCGGAGTGAGCATCGTCTACATCAGCGTGGCCGAACTTGCCACCGCACAGGGCCACCCCAGCGCGGCGGGATATATCGAGTCCGGCATGGTCGCGGCCAGCGTTGTGGGCGGGCTGATCTGGGGAAAGCTGAACCTCGCTACGTCGTCGCGGCCGGTTCAGCTCGGCAGTCTGTCGGCCGTGCTGGCCGTCGCGGTATCGGGAACGGCAGCCCTGGCAGACACGCTCTGGGGAGTGGCCGCCGGGTTGTTCGTCGCCGGTCTCGCCGTCGCGCCCTCGTTCATCACCGCATACCTGGCCGCCGACGAACTCGCTCCCGAAAGCCGACGCTCCGAGGCGAGCAGCTGGGTCAACACCGCCTACAACCTCGGCGCTGCATTCGGTGCGGCTGGGGCCGGTCTGCTGGTCGACAGGGTCGGTGGACAGTCGGGATTGGTGCTCAGCGCGGCGATACTCGTAGTCGGTGTACTCGCCCTGACGCTGTTGTCGACGCCCGGACGGTGGTGATTTCGGTAGCCGCGTCACTCCGCCGAATCCGGAAACCAATGCACCGGAGACGTCACGGAAACGTCGACGGCGGTACCGGGGGCGAATCGGTCCGCGGTTCGGGCGATGGCTCGAAGCCGCAGCCCGGTGCCACTGTGCCGCAGGGTCACCGAGGATTCGGGGCCGGTGAAGAACTCGTGCTCGACGACGAATGCGCCGTCCTCGCGCTCCGAGACCGACAGCTGCTCGGGACGGAGCAACGCCTGCCCATTTCCCGTCGCTCGGGTGGTGGATTCGAGACGCCCGAGGACGGTGTCGACGTGGCCGCCCTGTGCTGCAGCGTCTATGAAGTAGGCGTCGCCGACGAACCGCGCGACGGCTGGTGTGGCGGGTCGCTCGTACACCTCACGCGGAGTGTCGATCTGGGCACAGCGACCACCCAGCAACACGGCGACCCGATCGGCTGTTCCGAGCGCTTCGGCTCGGTCGTGGGTGACGAGGATAGAGGCGGTCTTGCTGGACTGCAACAACTCTCGCACGTCCTGCCGGATCGAGGTACGCAGCCCCGCGTCGAGGGCGGCGAACGGCTCGTCCATCAACACCACCGACGGAGCCGGTGCGAGCGCTCGCGCCAGCGCGATGCGCTGCTGCTGACCGCCCGAGAGTTCGCTGGGCTTCACCCCGCCGGCATCGGGTAGTCCGACCAGCTCGAGCATCTCGTCGACGCGTCGGGTGCGCTCTGCGTGACCGGACAGGTAGGGCCGCAGAAACCCTGTACGCAAACCGAATTCGATGTTCCTTCGCACCGTCAGGTGTGGAAACAGTCCACCTTCCTGCGGCATGAGGCCTATCCCTCGCTTCTCCGGTGGCACCTGAATCTGCCCCGCAACCGAGATGTCCCGCCCGTCGGAGGTGATCCGGCCCGCGTCGATGCGATGCAGTCCCGCGATGGATCGCAACAGGGTCGTCTTACCGCAACCGGAGGGGCCGAGAACAGCAAGCATCTCGCCGTCACCGAGGTCGAGATCGATCCCGTGCAGGACCGCCGTACTGCCGTACGAGGCAACGAGACCGGAAATCACCATGCTCATGGCAGTGCTACTCGCTTCCGCGTCGTGCGCCCCAACGCTCGTGTCAGAACGACCGTCGGGACCACCGAGATCAGGATCAGGGCCAGGGCGTAGGGAGCCGCCTCGCCGTATCGGAACGCCTCGGTGGTGGACCACAGCGTGGTCGCGAGCGTGTCGACTCCCCGAGGGCGCAGCATCAACGTCGCAGGCAGCTCCTTGGCGACGGTCAGGAAGACCAGCGCGGCCCCGGCTGCGATGCCGGGTACGGCGATCGGAATGGTCACTCGGAGGTCGGTGCGCAACCGGCCCGCGCCCAGGGTCCGTGAGACATCCTCGAGGACAACGGGAGTGGCGTCGACGACCGCCCTCGTACTGCCGACGGCCAACGGCAGGAACAGCACCACGTACGCCAGCACCAGCAGAACCGCCGTCTGGTAGAACGACGGCAGAAACCTGATACCGAGAAAGACCGTGGCGAGCCCGACGGTGATACCCGGTAGTCCGTGCGCGATGTAGGTGGACAACTCGGCACCGCGGGCGGCCCTCGACGTGGATCGGGCCGCGAACAGCGCGACCGGCAACGCGAGCAAGGCCACCACAAGAGCGGCCGTCGCGGAGTACTGGACGGTCTTGGCCGTGACGGCCAGTACGTCCGCCCAGTCGACGGTGAAGCGCAGCGATCGACTCAGCCACCGTGCCAGGGCCAGAATCGGTACCAGCACCGAAACACCGAGAGCAGCAACGACAACGGCCAGAGCAGGCACGCGCCACCGGCCCAGCACCACAGGCTCGGCCATTCGGTCGGTTCCCGATCCCACCCTCGCCGTGGCGCCGCGTCGGGCACGCCGTTCGAGGAGGGTGAGCACCAACGCGCCCACCACGAGCACCAGCCCGAGGACTGCGGCCGCGGTGCGATCGAGTCCCCCGCGGTACGCGCTGTAGATGCCGAGCGTGAAGGCGTCGTATCGCATCAGAGCAACCGCCCCGAAGTCACTGATGGTGTACAGCGCGACCAGAAGTGCGCCCGCCGCCGCGGCCGGAACGACGCGACGGCACTCGACGGTCAGCGCCGTGCGTACAGCGCCTCGACCGAGGGTTCGCGAGACCTCGGCCAACGAAGGGTCCGCGGTGGCGAACGCCGCCGATACCGGCAGCATCACCAGCGGGAAGCAGGACAACGTGAGCACCAGCGCTGCACCGGAAAAGCCGGCCAGCGAGGGGAATTCGGCGATCCACAGGTACCCGGAGACGTAGGACGGGATGGCGAGTGGGGCTGCGAGGACCATCGCGAAGAAGCGTCGCCCCGGTAGATCGGTACGGACGGTCAACCACGCCAGCAGCGTCCCGACCACCACCGACGCGACGAGCACGGTGAGAGTCAGTGTTGCCGTACGGACGGCGAGGTCGAGTGTGCGTTGCCGCAGGAGCAGTCGCAGAACCTTCTCGGTTCCTCCGTCGAACGCTCGAACGAACAGGTACACCAAGGGTGTCAGCGTCAGCGCTCCCACGCACAACGCGGTCGTCCCGAGAACGGGACGACCGCCGAAGTGACGCCGCCGAAGCGGCTGGAGTGCAGACACGAGCACCGACTAGATGATTCCGACGTCGGTGAGGAGGGTCTGGGTGGCCTCGAGAGACGAGAGCCGGCCCAGATCGAGATCGGTCGAGCCCAGCTCGGACAGCGGCGGCAGGTCGTAGTCGGAGGTGACTCCATCGATGACGGGGTATTCGGCTGTCTCGTTCGCGAAGTACGTCTGCGATTCGGTCGAGAGCAACTCGCGCACGAAATCGAATGCCGCTTCCTGGTTGTCCGAGGCAGCGAGCACACCGGCACCGGCGACGTTGATCAGCGCGCCGGGGTCGCCGGGCTCGAAGTAGTGCAATTCGACCGGGGCATCGGCACCGTTCTCGTCCTTGAAGGGGTACCAGTAGTAGTGGTTGAGCAGGCCGGTGGCGACCTGTCCGTCGTTGACGGCGGTCAGCAGCGGACCGTTGCCCTCGAAGGCGACCGGCTCGTTGGCGACGAATCCTTCGAGCCAGGTGCGAGCACCGTCCTCGCCGCGCTGCACCCGCAGAGCGGTGACGAAGGCCTGGAACGACGCGTTGGTCGGTGCGTAGCCGATCTGTCCGCGCCAGCGCGGGTCGAGCAGTCCGTCGATACCGGTGGGCAGGTCTGCTGCCTGCACCGAATCGGAGTTGTAGGCCAACACGCGGGCCCGCGCCGAGGTGGCGACCCAGGTGCCGTCGGTCCCGCGGTACTGCTCGGGAACGAGGGAGAGGATGTCCTCGGGCAGCGGTGCGAGAGCGCCCGCTTCGTCCAGGGCACCGAGTGCGCCCGCGTCCTGACCGTAGAAGACGTCGGCCGGGGTCGCGTCGCCCTCTTCGAGGATCTTTGCGGCCTGTGCGTTGGTGTTGCCCGAGTAGTCGACCTCGATACCGCCACCGATTCGCTCGATCAGCGGGTCGACGAGCTCTTCACCGCGGCCGGAGTACACCACGAGTGCGGACTCCGAGGTGGCGGACTCGGAGGTGGACGTGCCTTCGTCGGACGAGCCGTCCGAGCTGCATGAGACGAGACCGAGGGCGAGGGTTGCGCTGAACGAGAGCAGCGCCAGACGGCGAACGGTGAACACGGTTCTCCTGACGAAAACGGGTCATTCGGACAATTCGATGAAAGTACACCACAAAGGTGAGGCTCAGCTACTTTCCCTCCGGGATTGAACGGCCGGACGCTCGGGCACTCCCACTCCATGACTTCTCGTGTACTCGTCACCGGTGCGAGCATCGCCGGTCCCACCGCGGCGTTCTGGCTGGACCGAGCCGGCTTCGAGGTCACCGTCCTCGAACGCTCACCGCAACTGCGACTCGGCGGCCAGAACATCGACGTTCGCGGCTCCGGCCGCGAGGTGCTGCGTCGCATGGGTCTGGACGCGACCCTCCTCGCGAACGGCACCACCGAGAAGGGCACCCGATTCGTCGACGACGCCGACGCCACCATCGCGGCCTTCCCGGCCGGCGACGGAACCCACGACGGACCTACGGCGGAGTTGGAGATTCTGCGCGGCGAGTTCGCCCGGATCCTCGTCGAATCCGCCGGACCGCGAACCGAGTATCGCTACGGCGATCGCGTCGTCGGCGTGGCCCAGGATGCCGACGGAGTCGATGTGACGTTCGCGTCGGGACCGGCCGAGCGGTTCGATCTGGTTCTCTTCGCCGACGGAATCCGCTCCAGCAGCAGGGAACTGGTCTTCGCCGGGGAGGCCGAGACCACACCCGTCGGCCTGTACACCGCCTACGGCGTACTGCCGAAGGGACCGAGCGACGACGGGTGGTGGCGTTGGTTCAACGCCCCCGGATCTCGCGTGGCGAATCTACGACCGGACAACCTCGGCACGACGCGATTCAGCCTGTCCTGGGTGTCCGACGACAGCGGCTACGAGGGCGCGTCCACCGAACGCGTCGTCGCCGCCCTGCGTTCGACGTTCGCCGACGTCGGTTGGGAAGTGCCCCGGATCTTGGACTCGCTGGGACCGGACTCGGAACTGTACGTCGACTATCTGGCGCAGGTGAAGGCCCCGCGCTGGTCCGACGGCAGAATCGGCATGCTCGGCGATGCCGCCTGGTGCGCAACGCCGTTGAGCGGCATGGGCACCACGCTGTCGGTCACCGGCGCGTACGTTCTCGCCGGCGAGCTCGCGCGAGCGAGTGATCATCGCGCCGGGTTCGAGGCCTTCGAGGCGCGTATGCGTCCGTTCGTCGAGCAGGCTCAGAAACTCCCACCCGGGGTGCCTCGCGTCGCCCATCCGAAGACCTCGGCGGGAGTGGCCGCGTTCCGCACCGTACTTCGCCTGGCCGGATCGAAGCCCGTACAAGCCGTGACCAGCAAGCTCCTCGGCCCCGACGCAGCGACACTGGAGCTGCCGGACTACGAGTTCGACAACGCCGGCTAGAGCCCTACCCGCTCGAGCAGCGCATCGAATGCCTCGCTGGCTTCTTGCTCGGAGCGGCCGGATTCGATGACGCCGTTGTACACCGCCAGCGCCTCCTCCTGGTACTGCTTGTATTTCTCGAGCCACTTCTCGGAGTCGGCGCGCCAGTATCCGATGATGTCGAAGTACGCGATGTCGTAGCCCAATTCCTTGCGGAAGTACTTGCGCACCCGACGTGAGGACGACGCCTCGCCTGCGAACCACACGTACCCGCGGCCCTCCGGCAACGGATACGCCAATGCTGCATCGTCGAGAACGCTTGCGCTGTCGCCGTTTCCGGATCCGATGCGCCAGTCGAACGTGACGTCGGCCTGGGTCTCGAAGGATTGGATGTCGCCGCGTTCGAGAACCTCGACGATCGCGTGGGCCTTGGCCCCCGCCGGCAACTGTTCGACGAGTCGGCCGAGCGCGGGCAACCCGGTCATGTCCGCGATCAACAGCAGCCATTCGACGTCGGCGGGCGGTGAATACCAGGATCGTGGGCGGGTGAACAGCACCGTCTGCCCCGGGACGGCCTGTTGAGCCCAGGTGGATGCAACACCGCCCTCGTGCGCGAAAAAGTCGATGGTCAGCTCACCACGCTCCGGGTCGAGGCGACGAACGGTGTAGTTGCGGCCTTCGGGGGCATCGTCGAGACCGTGGAACCACCAGAACCCGTCGACCTCGGTCATCGGCGGCGGGATCACCTCGCCTGCCCTGGGGAAATAGACTCCGACGCATTCGTCGGGCACCCCGAGCGTGCGGTAGTGGGCGACGTGCTCGCCGCCGAAGGTCACACGCACCATGTGCACCGTGAGTCGTTCCACCGCAACGACATCGGCGTAGTAGTAACCACGCGGTTGTTGGTTCATCTCGATCCTCGATGCATATCTCGTCGTAACTCTTGCGAGAACGTTCTGGCCGCCTCGGCGGCCACTCTCCCCCGATTCTAAACTAAGGCTTGCCTAGCCTGCGACCGACCACCTTGGGGATCACCAACGGCGTGTGCGATTCCGGATCGTCGATGATGCGGCACGGCAGCCCGAAGACCGCCTCGACCAGCTCGGCGGTGACGACGTCGGCGGGCGCGCCCTCGGTGACCACCGCGCCGTCCTTCATCGCGATGATGTGATCGGCGTACCGGCAGGCGTGATTGAGGTCGTGCAACACGGCGACGAGAGTGCGGCCGTTCTCGCGGTTCAGCGTGGCCAGCAGGTCGAGAAGCTCGATCTGGTGGGCGATGTCGAGGAAGGTCGTCGGCTCGTCCAGCAGCAACAGCGGCGTCTGCTGCGCGAGAACCATTGCCACCCAGACGCGTTGCTGCTGTCCGCCGGACAGTTCGTCCACCGGACGGGCGGACAGCGACGTCACTCCGGTGGCGTTCATGGCCTCGATCACCGCAGCCTCGTCCGTCGTCGACCACTGCCGGATCAGCTTCTGATGCGGATAACGGCCCCGCGCAACGAGATCGGCCACCGAAATACCGTCGGGCGCGATGGAGGTCTGCGGGAGCAGGCCGAGGCGTCGGGCAACTTCCTTCGCCGGGTACGAGGAGATCGCCTTCCCGTCCAGCAGAACGGTTCCGCGAGAAGGCTTCAGCAGCCGCGAGAGTGCCCGCAGCAGAGTCGATTTACCACAGGCATTCGGTCCGACGATGACGGTGAACTTGCCGTCGGGAATCTCGACGGTCAGGTTCTCACTGACGACGCTCCTGTCGTATCCGACTGTGATGTCGTCGGTGTGCAATCGAGGCTTCGTCACTGCTTCCTGCCTTCCCGCGCCAACAACCACACGAAGTATGCGCCGCCGACCGATACGGTCACCACACCCACCGGCAGCTGTGTGGGTGCGAAGACGCGCTGCGCAGCAACGTCGCTCACGACCAACAGCAGCGCCCCCATGCACGCGGCAGGCACCATCGCCACTCCCGACGTGCCGGTGAGGCGGCGCGCCAACTGCGGCGCGGCCAGCGCGATGAAGGAGATGGGCCCTGCAGCCGCGGTGACCATTGCGATCAGCGCAACCCCCAGGAACACCAGCATCAGCCGGGTCGGCTCGGCGCGCACACCGAGCGCCCTCGCCGCATCGTCCCCCATCTCCAACATCGGCAGCCGACGCGAGAGCACCGCCGAGCACGACGCGATGACGACCGACACGGCCAGCACGGGTCCCACCTGCGACCACCCCAGGCCGTTGAGGGTGCCCGCACCCCACACGGCGGCCGCGATCGCGTCGTCCAGGTCGGCTCTGATCACGAGCCAGGTGTTGACGGAGGCCAGAACGGCGCTGACGGCGATCCCGACGATGATCAACCGAAAGCCCTGCACCCCGCGCCGGTACGCGAGCAGGTAGACCACAGCAGCCGTCGCGAGTCCACCGATCAGCGCGCCCGCTCCGGTCCGGTAGTAGCCACCACCGAGAGTGAGGATGACCACGAGCGCACCGGTGTACGCGCCGGTGCCGAATCCGATGATGTCCGGGCTGCCCAAGGGATTTCGCGTCAAGGATTGAAAGACCGCGCCCGATACCCCGAGGGCGGCTCCGAACAGGAAGGCCAGTGCCACTCGGGGAAACCGCCACTCCATCACCACGATCTCGGTCAGGCGTGGCGCGTCGCCGAATACCGCGGCGAGCACCTCGTTCGGCGGAATGTAGTAGTCGCCGGTACCGACCGCGACGACGGAGACCACCACCGTCACGAGGAGCAACGCCCCGCAGACGCCCACCGTTCGGATGTCGATGCGGCCGTCCACCCGATCCCGCATGCGCACGACCCACAGCTTTCGGCCGAAATCGATGTCGCCGCCGCGTTGTCCACGGGTCACAGTCCGCTCGCCTTCTTGCGGCGAACCAGCACGATCAGCACCGGCGCACCGACGAACGCGGTGACGATGCCGACCTGCAGCTCCCCCGGCCTGATCACGATGCGTCCGACCACGTCCGAGAGCAACAGCAGGCCCGGTGCCGCGAACACCGTGTAGATCAGAATCCAACGCTGGTCCGGTCCGACGAACCACCGCACCATGTGCGGAATCATCAATCCGACGAATCCGATGGGCCCGGCCGCCGCCGTCGCAGCACCGGCGAGCAGAGTCACAGCAACGACGCCGACGATTCGCGTACGAATCACGTTCGCCCCCAACGACTGGGCCAGATCATCGCCGAGTGCGATCGCATTGAGGGGACGAGCGATCAGGGCCGCCAGGAAGACTCCGAGCGCGATGAACGGGGCGACTTCGGATGCGATGTCCAGACCTCGACCGGCCAACGACCCCGCTCCCCAGAACCTCATCCTGTCGAAGGCATCCGGATCGAGCAACAGCATGCCCGAGGTGACGCCGCCCAGTACCGCACCGAGCGCAATTCCGGACAGTGTCAACCGGATCGGAGTGGCTCCCGCTCGCCCCAACGACCCCAGCGCGTACACCACGATCGTGGCGACCACCGCCCCGGCGAACGCGAACCAGATGTAGGACCGAATGTCGGTGACACCCAGCACGCCGACGGCGATCGCGACGAAGAATGCCGCCCCGGCATTGACGCCGAGAATTCCCGGGTCGGCCAGCGGGTTCCGCGTCATCGCCTGAATCAGTACACCGGCAACACCGAGGGCGATTCCGACGAGCAACCCCAGAACGGTACGCGGAAGCCGTAGTTCGCGGACGATCACGGATTCGGTGGATCCGTCGGCGACGAACAGCCCGTGCCACACCTCACCGATCGGGATGTACTCGGTGCCCACCGAGATGCTCACCAGGCACAGCGCTGCCAGAACACCGAGGACGACGAACAACCCCGCGGCCCGACGCGCATCGGTGCGAGCGAGACCACCGACTTCGGCCGGAACATCTCGCTGTTCCGGCTCGTCGCCCGTCCTCGTGCTCACCCGATTCACACCACCGATCGCACCCTCGCGCTCACAGCGGACTTCACGATCTCACCGCTGCGAACAGCGATGTTCGACAGCAACGACGAGGTCAGGCCGTGCGTGTGTTCCGTGCCGCCCTGCAGGTAGATCGAACCCGCGCTCGGTTCACGCGTCACGAGTCGGTAGTCACGCGTCACGCGAGGACCGCGAGAGTCGTATTCGACGGCGTCGAACAGCGGACCGAGGATCTCGGGTAGATCGAGGGACGTGAAGCCGGTGGCATAGACGACAGCGTCGCACAGTATGTCCTCGGCCAGACCCGTCGGGCCGTGCTCGACGGAGGCACGCACGCCCGTCGGCTCTTCGGTGGCTCCGATCAACCGGGTTGCTCCGTGCACGAACAACCGTCGCTGCCCGCTGACCCGCTCGGCGTACTCGCGGGCGTACAGCTCCTCGATCAGAGGCAGGTCGACGGCGGAGTAGTTGGTGCCGCGGTGATACTGCAACAGCTGCTCGCGCAGAGTGTGCGACGACGAATAGAAGTCGTCCACGGCCGTCGGATCGAAGATGCGGTTGGCGTAGGGGCTGTCGTCGGCCGGGCTGTACCCGTACTTGCGCAGCACCGCGTGCACCGACGCATCGCTGTACGTCGAGTGCAGGTAGTCCACCACCTCGGCGGCGCTCTGCCCGGCACCGACGACGACGAACGTGCGATGCGACCGCGACGGCAACCGATCGAGATGGCCGAGGAGATCGTGGTTGTGGAACTGCCGCGCCGACGCCGTGACTCCGTCGGGCAGGGTGGCGGTCAGCCCTCCGGCAAGCACGATGTTGCGCCCCCGCACGGTCCCGGTTCGTCGGCCTTCGGTTCGGACGCCGTACCCGTCGCCGGTGTCGACGACGTCCACCGCCCTGGTGCCGTAGTGCACCATCGCGTCGACCTTGCCGGCGGCCCACGCCAGGTAGTCGTGGAACTCGAGCCTGCTCGGGAAGAACGTCTGCAGGTTGATGAAGTGATTGAGCCGGCCCTGCTCCGACAGATAGGCCAGAAAGGTGTACTCACTGCTGGCGTTGCGCTGGGTCGCCAGGTCCTTGAGGAACGAGATCTGCATCGACGTCCCCGGCAACAACATGCCGGGGTGCCAGGCGAACTCGCCCTTGGACTCGACGAAGCAGGCCGTCAATCGTTCTGTCGGAGTGCAGGTTCGGTTGTGCTCCTCGATCGCGATGGCCAGTCCCAGATTGGAGGGCCCGAATCCGACACCGACGATGTCGTACTCGCAGTCTTCGGTGAGGTCGTATTCTCGCGAGTTGTCGTCGACAGTCATCGTGCAAGCGCTCCTGACAGTGAATGGGTCCATGACCGCGTTTCTGCGCGCAACGAAAGTGCCTGAGCATCCGCGCACGCCTTCGGTAGGCAACGCTAACCTAACCTTTAACGCAGCACAACGACTCGATCGGTGTCAGGGAACACGTTGTAGATCGAACTCGATCTGATTTTCCGTTGTCGGCCAGCCCCGTTGACGCACTGCCCACGGTCCCCGAGGTCGACGACATCACGCGCGACCGTGCCGCACATTCTGAAGCTAGGCTAGGCTACCCTCGCTGAGGCGTCGGGTCCGTCTGTTGCATGAACATTCGTGGCCGGACTCCCGTGACCGACGTTCGATGTAACCGTTCCGAGGAAAGGCTCGTCATGCGAGTGGTGATGTTCGGCTATCAGACCTGGGGTCACAAGACTCTCCAGGCGCTGATCGAGTCGCGGCACGAGGTGGTGGGCGTGGTAAGTCATCCCACCAGTGATCAAGCGTACGAAAGCATTTGGGCCGACTCGGTCGAGGACCTGGCCCGCCGACACGACGTACCCGTACATCTGGCCCGACGGCCCGACGACGCGCTGATCGACCGGATTCACCGGTGGGCCCCCGACATCATCGTGGCCAACAACTGGCGCACCTGGCTTCCGCCGGAGATCTTCGATCACCCGCCCCACGGAACGCTCAATCTTCACGACTCGCTCCTTCCGAAATTCACCGGATTCTCACCCATCGCATGGGCCCTGATCAGCGGCGCACCCGAGGTGGGTCTGACCGCCCACCGCATGGACGGCGAACTCGACACCGGCGACATCCTCACTCAGGCCGCAGTGCCGATCGGCCCCCGTTCCACCGCGACGGAGTTGGTGCTGGCCACGATAGATCTCATTCCCGAGGTCCTTCTCGAGTCACTCGACAGCATCGAAGCGGGCACAGCCGGGTGGCGCCCACAAGACCTGTCGGAGCGCACGTTCTTCCACAAGAGACACGAGACCGACAGTCTGATCGACTGGTCCTGGGACGCGACCGACATCGACCGGTTGATTCGAGCGATGTCCGACCCGTACCCGAACGCGTTCACGCATTATCGCGGCGAACGCATTTCCGTCGTGGAAGCTCATGTGTCACAGGGGATCTACGGAGGCACTCCAGGCCGAGTGTTCATTCGCGAAGGCGACGGCATGGCCATCGTCGCGGGCCCGAATGCCCACCGCGGCACAAATCGGGCACTCGTCATAGACCGCGTCCGAACCGACGACGGCACCGATCACGCTGCTCTGGAGTACTTTCCGAGCGGTGGCGGCTACCTCACCACCACCCCGTGACCGCCCTCACCGCGCAGGCGAACCCCGCAGCACCGTTGACCGCGCGCCGCATCGTTCGTCGCACACTGACCCGCAACAGAGGACGACTCGCAGTCGGAACTGTCCTGCTGTGCGCGCACCAGATCGCCGAGACGGCAGTGCCGTTGGCCCTCGGCGTGATCATCGACCGCGGGATCGCCGAACGCGGGCCGGTGCAACTGGCCTGGTCCATCGCCGCCCTGGCCGTGCTCTTCATCGCACTCACGACGGCGTTCCAGGTCGGCATGCGCCAGCTGAACCTGGCCCTCCAGCGCGAAGCACACCTGGTGCGCATGGAGGTGTCCGGTCGCGTCCTGTCCACCTGCGGGGTGCGCACTCCGTTGTCCGACGGCGAGATGCTCACCGTGTCGAGCAGCGACGCCGAACAGGCAGCGTGGTTCCTCGATCTCTTTCCGCGCATGGCAGCAGCAGCAACTGCGGTTCTCGCGACAGCCGTCGCCTTGTTCGTCATCGACGTCCCACTCGGCCTCGCGGTACTGCTGGGCACACCCCTGTTCATGGCACTGCTCCGACTCGCGACGCCGCTGATCACCGCACGCACGGTGCAGCAGCAATCTCGCGTGGCCAAAGCAACCGCGATGGCCGGTGATCTGGTCGTCGGCCTGCGGTCTCTCCAGGGAATCGGTGCCCAACATGCCGCGTCTGCTCGTTACCGCGCGGCGAGCACAACAGCACTGAACGCAGCCCTCGCCACCGTCCGGTCACTCGCGCTCCAGCGAGGTGTCACGACGACCGTGAGTGCGCTGATCGCTGCCTGCGTCGCATCGTTGGCCGGATGGTTCGCACTCGACGGGCGGATCTCCATCGGGGAGCTGATCGCGGTGGTCGGTCTCGCCCAGTTCCTCATCGAGCCGCTCACCCTGCTGACCTCCGCGCCCGCAGTGGTTGCGCGTGCGCGCGGTTCCGCAGAACGCGTGTCGACCGTGCTCTCGGCCCCTTCCCTTCTGTCCGACGGACCCGAATCGGTACCGGTGCCGACGGGTTTGTCGGTGCGGAACGTGACCTTTCGATCTCTTGCCGGCATCGACATCGACGCCCGTCCAGGCGAATTCGTCGCGGTGATCGCGCTCGATCCCTCGGATGGAGACGCTCTTGCCACCGTTCTCGGCGGCCAAGTCGCCTCCGACGAGTACTCGGGGGACGTGATGTTCGCCGGTGTGTCCATGCGCGAGGTCTCGCGCGAGTCGTTCCGGACGAGAGTGCTGGCCGAGCCGCACACCACCGATCTCTTCGCCGGCTCGCTGATCGAGAACATCGTGGGATTCGAAACCGACACGGATCGAGGGCACCTCGACGCGGTGCTGTCGGCTTCGGCTGCCGACCAGGTTGCCACCGTGCACCGGGACGGACTCGAGCACCGAGTGAACGACCGGGGACAGAATCTGTCCGGTGGGCAGCGCCAACGCCTGGCACTCGCCCGAGCGCTGTATGCGCGTCCACCCGTGCTCGTGCTGCACGAGCCGACCACTGCAGTGGACGCCGTGACCGAACAGGCCATCGCCGACGGCATTCGAGGAGTGCGACATTCGGCAGATCGTGACGACGTCACTGTCGTCGTCACGTCGTCACCGGCGCTGCTCGCAACGGCAGACGTCGTCGTCGTATTGCGCGACGGGCACGTGAGCGACACCGGGACACACGCCGATCTGATCGCAACCAACGCCGAGTACGCAGAGGCGGTTCTACGATGAACGCGAACGTGCAGGATCGACACCGCTTGCCGATCGCGGAGGCCCGTCGGTCCCGGCAGTGGCTCGGCGCACGGATTCGTCGGCATCCCGGCGCTCTCGTCGGTGCCCTCGTGACCGGGATCGTGTCCTCGCTGGCCGCTCTGGTGCCGTTCTTCGTTCTCGGTCGACTGGTGGACGAAGTGACCGACGGCGGCACGCCTCGGTCCATCCTCCCGATCGTGGCCATCCTCACGGTGGCTGCAGTACTGGCCGGAACGTTCTCCGGTGGGACGAGTTATGCCGTCTCCCGGCTCGGCGAGACCATCGTTGCGGGACTTCGTGAATCGGCTCTGGAACGTGTTCTGAACCTTCCCCCCGTCACGGTCGAATCAACCGGGCGCGGCGACCTCCTGTCTCGGATCGGAGACGACGTTGCTCGGATCACCCGTGCTGCCGGAGACGTTGTCCCGTCGATGATCTCGGCTGCTCTGCTCGTCGCGGTATCGGTGGTGGCCATGTTCGGTCTCGACTACCGCCTCGGTCTCGCCGGAATGCTCGCACTGCCGCTGTATCTGCTCGCACTTCGCTGGTACCTGCCGCGGAGCGGCCCCCTGTATGCCGCCGAGAGGGCGGCGATGGGCGACCGATCGGAAGCACTCACCAGCAGCATTCACGGACTTCGCACGGTGCGGGCATACGGAACCGAGAACATGCGGCTCGCCGAGATCGAATCGGCATCGAACCAGGCACGCACACTGGCCATTTCGGTCTTCCGATTGTTCACACGCTTCGTCGGCCGAGAGAACCGAGCCGAGTTCTTCGGCCTGTCGATCCTGCTCGTCGTCGGATATTTCTTGTTCTCACGTGACGAAGTGACGATCGGTGCCGTCACCACGGCGGTGCTGCTCTTCCACCGGTTGTTCAACCCCCTCGGCACCATCCTGTTCCTGTTCGACGAAATCCAATCCGCGGGTGCAAGTCTGAATCGACTCGTCGGAGTCGTGGACATCGCTCTACCCGATCGCCCACAGGTTGCCGCCCCATCGGAGTACACGCTCACCCTCGACGGGGTTCGGTACTCGTACGTCTCCGGCGACGAAATTCTGCACGGCATCCGCCTCACGGTGCCCGCCGGGACATCGCTGGCACTGGTCGGTTCCACCGGTGCCGGCAAGACCACCGCTGCACTCGTCGCAGCGGGATCCATCGAGCCGGACTCGGGAACGGTGACCATCGGCGGAGTGCCGCTGCACGATCTCGGGACAGCGAAACTGCGCCGCTACGTGTCGATCCTGAGCCAGGACGTCCACGTCACCGCCGGGCCGTTGATCGACGACCTCCGTCTCGCGCTCGGTGACGTCCACGACGACGACAGGATCTGGAACGCACTCGACGTCGTCGGTGCGGCGTCGTGGGTGCGCGAACTACCGGACGGCATCGACACCGTCGTCGGCGACGACGGGTATTCGCTCACCGCTCATCGCAAGCAACAGTTGGCCCTCGCCCGACTCGTGTTGGTCGATACCCCGGTCGCCGTCCTCGACGAGGCCACGGCAGAAGCAGGCAGTTCGGGAGCGCGCGCACTCGAACGAGCCGCGCACGCCGCAACGCGCGGGCGAACGACACTCGTCGTCGCCCACCGGCTCACTCAAGCCGCCGCAGCCGATGCCATTGCCGTCCTCGACGCGGGGCGGGTGGTGGAACACGGCACCCATGAAGACCTGGTGAACGCAGGTGGGCCGTACGCACAACTCTGGCGTGCGTGGAAGGGCTCGGACGCGGTCGGGGTGCAGAACCCGGGCTGACCGACTCCCGAGATCAACAGTCCACCGGATCTACAATGTCGAGGAGCACACCGAATGCACAGCGCCCGTGGAGAATCGCTGGACCTGACGCCGTCGCAGCTGGACGTGTGGACGGCCCAGCAGCTGCGCCCGGACAGCGCGGAGTTCAACATCGGTTGGGTCGTGGACCTGATGGAGATGTCCGACGCCGATGCGGCGCGATTGGTGCACAGCATCGACACGGTGCTCCGCGCGGCCGACAACCTGCACGTGCTGTTCACCGACGACGGGTCGCAGGTTCGTCGGATTTCCACACCTCCGACGGTGAATGTCCAACGCGTCGAATGTGATCCGGCCGCCGCCGACGAGGCGATCCGATCCGACCTCGACACGGTCAGATCGCTCGACGGCCCATTGTTCACGCACACGGTGTTCGATCTGGGCGACGGCCACCTGCGCTGGTATCAGGGCTACCACCACATCGTCGTCGACGCGTATGCGGTGCGCGCACTCACGCGCGCGGTCGCGGACGTGTGGAACGGCGGTAAGACTCCGACGTGGTCGTCGAGGATGCTCCTGGACGAGGAACTGGAGTACCGCGGTAGCGACCACGCGCGCATCGATTCCGAGGAGATCGCACGTCGAGCCGATCGCGTCGAGAACGCCGTGGCCCTGGCGGACAAGGCAGATCCGACGGAAACAGGGTGTTCCACCTTGGATTTCGCACAGTCGGACATCGATCTACCCGCCGACGCGCGCACACTGACCGCGGCGGTCCTGATGTACGTGTACCGAGTGTCGGGCCGCAGAACCGTCACTGTGTCGACGGCTCTGCACACACGGTCCAACTCGGTCCGGCGAGAGCAGCTGGGAATGCTCTCCCGTACCCATCCGATGCGCGTGACGATCGAGCCGTCCGACCGGCTGTCCGACGTCGAAGCAGGGCTCATCCCCGAACTCGACGCGTTACGCGCTCATGGTCGAGCGGCAGGCTCGCCCACACACTGCGCGAGCATCAACATGATGGTCTGGAAGAGTCCGATCTCGTTCGGTGATCAGCAGATTCGGATGCGTGGAGTCCGCCTGGGCCCGGTGGACGACATCGACTTCGCCGTCGAGAGCGAGCCGGGTCTCGGCACCGTGATCGACGTACGGGGTCCGCGAGCCGCGGCGCGAGTACACCGTGATCGGCTCCGGTCGTTCCTGCGCACCTTTCGGTCCGACACTCCCGTGTCGGCACCGAACATTCTGTCCGACACCGAATACGAGTCTGTCGTGCACTCGTTCAACGACACGGCGGAGCCGACGCAGGAGCGTACGGTGCCCGCCGTGTTTCGCGAATCCGCGCGTCTGCACTCCGAGTCGGTCGCGGTGGTGGACGGCCCCCGCCGTATCACCTACGCCGAACTGCAACGACGGGTCGACGAGTTGGCGACCGAATTGTCCGCCCGTGGACTGACATCGGAACAGACGGTCGGTATCGGCATCGCCCGCTCCGCCGAGACCGTCGTCGCGGCCCTCGCGGTGATGACAGCGGGCGGAGCCTTCGTACCGGTGGATCCGTCGTGGCCCCTGGCCAGGCGCCAGGATGTGGCCGCGCAGGCCCGAATCGGCCTCCTGTGCATCCGGTTCGACAGCGATGCGCTCGACTCCGTCGCATCGGTGCCCGTCGATCTCGAGAACTGGGTGCACGCGCACCACGCACACACGATGCCCGAGGCGGACATCCACGGATCTTCGTTGGCGTACGTCATGTTCACGTCGGGATCGACTGGAAAGCCCAAGGGCGCGATGATCCGCCACGACGCAATCTGCGCTCGGATGGACTGGCAGATGAATCGACTGCTGAACTTCCGGAGCGACGACGCTGCCCTGTTCAAAGCACCACTGTCCTTCGACATCTCGGTCAACGAATTCTTGCTTCCGCTCGTCAGCGGTGGACGGGTGGTCATCGCAGGCCCAGGTGACGAACGCGATCCGGACAGATTGCTCGACCTGATCGCGAACGAGCGCGTGACGTTCGTGTACCTCGTGTCGTCGATGCTCGACGTCCTGCTCGACATCGACGCCTCCGCCACCGGAGACCGTGCGGGGCGGCTGACTGGACTGCGGCACGTCTGGTGCGGCGGTGAGGTGCTCACGCCCTCACTGTTCGCGCGCTTCAGACAGCAACTGGACACCACCCTGTACCACGGGTACGGGCCCGCAGAAGCGACGATCGGCGTCTCGCACGTCGTGTATTCCGACACCGCCGACCGGATCGCGACATCCATCGGTGCACCGAACCCCAACACTGCGCTGTACGTGCTGGGCGAGGACCTTCGCCCGCTTCCGATCGGGACCGACGGCGAATTGTACGCAGCGGGTTACCTTCTGGGCCGCGGCTACGTTCACGCCCCAGCGTCGACCGCGTCCCGCTTCGTCGCGAACCCGTTCTGCGACAACGGCAGCCGTCTCTACCGCACCGGCGACAGGGCACGCTGGACGCCGGAGGGCACTCTCGAGTTCGCGGGCCGCGTCGACAACCAGGTCAAGATCCGCGGGATGAGACTCGAGCTGGAGGACGTCGAGTCGGTTCTCGCCGGTCATCCGGACGTGCGCCACTGTGCGGTCACGGTGCGCACCACGCCCGCGGGTTCGGCCTACCTTGCTGCATACGTGGTCCCCGTCGCCGGAGCCGAAACCGACGCGCAGCGAATTCGATCCTGGGCCGCGGACAATCTGCCCGAATACATGGTTCCGAGTGGAGTTCTCGTTCTGGAGTCATTCCCTCTGACTGCGAACGGAAAGCTCGATCGTCGTGCGCTCGGGGAACCGGAACTCGCCGGAAGCGAGGACTACCGCGCTCCGTCCACCCCGCGTGAAGCGACGGTGTGCAGTGCGTTCGCCGATGTGCTCGGTCGAGATCGGGTGGGAGCCGACGACGACTTCTTCTCCCACGGCGGCGACTCGCTTCTCGCGGTGCGCCTCGGCCAGTCGCTGGCACGACGCACCGGTCAGAGCGTCCCCATCAGTGCCGTGTTCGATCACCGGACCCCGTCAGCGCTGGCTCGTTGGCTCGTCGACGCGGCACCCGCGACCGTGCCGCTCATGCCGAGAGACGCTGTGTCCGAACCGGTTCTGTCGGACGCACAACGCAGAATGCTGGCCCTGCATCAGTGGGCACCGCACAGCGCGTCGTACACGGTTCCTGTCGAGTGGCAGTTCGACGGCCCGATCGACAGCACGGCACTCGGTGCGGCTCTGCTCGACGTGGTGAATCGACACGCGATACTCAGAACCGTCTACCCCGATCACGAACGGCCGGTCGTACTCGACACGGTCGATTCCGTGCTCGACGTCACCGAGGTGTCCCCGGCACCCGAGTCGATCGTGTTCGACGTGACCGAGGAGCCACCCGTCCGAGCCTGGTGGAACCGGACGAACAACCGCCTCACCGTCGCGTTCCATCACATCGCCACCGACGACCGATCCGAATCCGTCTTCCGCTCCGATCTCGCAGCCGCATACGCCGCGAGAGCGAACGGCGTAGAGCCCGAGCTACCTACGCTCGCAGTGCAATACGACGACTTCGCCTCCTGGTCGCGCGACGTGCTCGGGACGTCCGACGACCCCACGTCCACGGCGTCGCGCATGCTCGCGCACTGGAAGCGGACCTTGGCCGAGCCCCCGGTGTCGCCGCTGGCACGAACCGGAGCGGTGGGTGACGCCGGCGAGACGCTTCACTTCGCACTCTCGTCCGCAGACGCGGATGCTCTCCGCCGTGCTGCAGCCGACGCAGGAGTGAGCCTGTTCATGATGTGCCACGCGGCCACCGCACTTGCGGTGTCCGCCATGACCGGTGCCACCGACATCCTGGTGGCTGCTCCCGTGTCGCTACGCACCGATTCCGCGCTCGACGCCTCGATCGGATGTTTCCTCAACACGCTGATATTGCGCACCCGGATGGTCGGAGACGAGACTCTCGATCGATTCCTGCACGGCGTCCGATCCGCGGATCTCTCCGCCTTCGATCACCAGGCACTCGCGTACGAGGACGTCGTCTCGCAGTGCGGACTCTCGGACACCACGGTCCCGTCGGTCATGACGGTCCTCCTCTCCGACACCGGTGAGGACACCCGCCTACAGCTGGGCACGCAGGCCGGTCGCCGGGAGGCACCGAGCACCGCGACCGCCAAGTTCCCGATCACGTTCACCGTCGACGATCGCGGATCGTCGATGGCGTACTCGGTCGAATATGCAACCGCCGTACTGGACGCGGACCTCGCAGAACAGTACGCGCGCAGCTTCTCCCACGCTCTTCGCACACTTGCGGACGATCTGTCGGTCCCGGTGTCGAGACGCACCCTCACCGACCCCTCCGTCACCGGTCTCGTGGCCGACACCTGGGCACACGGTGAACCCGCACCGCTGGCTGAATCCGTGCTGCCCCAGCTCGTTTCCGACACCATCCGCACACACCCCGATCGCGTTGCGGTGGTGCACCGTGATCGCACGGTCGATTTCGCGCAACTCGACCGCGATGCCGATGCACTCGCAGGCGCGCTCCTCGACGCAGGTGTCGGACCGGACGACGTGGTGGGGGTTCATGTGCCGCGCTCGTACGAGCTGGTGCTGTCACTGGTGGCCGTGCACCGCGCGGGCGCTGCATATCTTCCGCTCGACTCGGGGTTGCCCGAGGAGCGGCTGAGATACATTGCCGCGGATGCCCATCCACGCGTCGTCCTCAGCACCGAACTTTCGCTTCCGTTCACCGACGTCGCCGCCCTCGACCCGTCGAACACATCCGCCACCGGCACCCGGCCGGTACCTGCACCGCTGCGACCGGACAACACGGCCTACGTCATCTACACCTCCGGTTCCACCGGAAAACCGAAGGGCACCGCGGTGTCTCATCGCGCGGCGGTGAACAGACTGGAGTGGATGCGCGATCGATACGACGTCGGAATCGACGACCGCATTCTGCAGAAGACGCCTGCCGGTTTCGACGTGTCGGTGTGGGAGTTCTTCCTGCCCTTGATCACCGGCGCGACCCTGGTCGTCGCCGATCCCGACGGTCACACCGATCCCGAGTATCTTCATCGCCTCATCGACGATGCCGGGGTCACCATCGCCCATTTCGTTCCGTCGATGCTCACCGAGTATCTCGCCGGTACTCCCCTCGACAACGCGCCCAACCCCACACTTCGCCTGCTCGTGTGCAGCGGAGAAGCTCTGCCGCGCAGCACTGCCCGACGGGCTCTCGACGCACTGCCGCACGTCAGGTTGGACAACCTCTACGGCCCCACCGAAGCTGCTGTCGACGTCACGGCGCACCGGGTACGCCGTGACGACGAGGCCGCGTCGGTGCCGATCGGAGCGCCGGTGAGAAACACCGGCACGTACGTCCTCGATCACGCGCTGCGACCGGTTCCACCCGGCGCACCCGGCGATCTCTATCTCGGTGGAGTACAGCTGGCACGTGGCTACACCGGTGCGCCTGCCCTGACCGCCGGGCGATTCGTCGCCGACCCGCACTCCGAAGACGGGCGCAGGCTGTATCGCACAGGCGACCGTGCCCTCTGGTCGGCCACAGGTGAATTGGTGTACCTCGGACGGGACGACGACCAGGTCAAGTTGAACGGCATGCGGGTCGAACTCGGCGAGATCGTGGACGCGTTGGTGACCGTGCCCGGGATCGACAATGCTGCCGTGCTGGTCCGTGACGGCTCGCTGATCGCGTACGTGGTCACGAGTGCGGGTGCCGATCTCTCCGACGGCGACGTCGTCCGATCGTTGTCCACCACGCTTCCGCGACACATGATTCCAGCCACCTGTGTGCGTCTCGATTCGCTTCCGACGACCTCGAACGGAAAGCTCGACCGGCGTGCGTTACCCGACCCGGTTCGGGTCGAGGCCGCCGACGAGCCTGCTCGAACCGAGACCGAGAGGGCGGTGGCGGCGGCGTTCGCCGACGCACTGGGCATCCACAGCGTCGGTCGCACCACCGACTTCCTGGCTGCAGGCGGTCACTCGATGGGTGCCATCGCCGTGCTCGGCCGAATCCGCCGAGAACTGGGTGTTCGGATTCCTCTGGGCGGGTTCATGTCCGAGCCGACCGTGCACGCCGTGGCCCGGTTGTGTGAGTCCTCGTCGCCGTGCGACATCCGGACGACCGAGAACGTCGCCCGGCGTGATCGATCGGCGCTCACACCGGGCCAGTTCCGCATGTGGATGGACTGGAACGTCCGTGGCACCGGAGCGACCTACAACGTTCCACTCGTGTGGCGCAGATCCGAGTCGGTCGACACCGGGGCGCTCGGTGCGGCGCTGCGAGACGTGGTCGAGCGGCACGAGATTCTCAGGACGGTGTATCCGAGTCCGGCCGGAGAGCCCACTGCGAGGATCGTGCCGGTACCCGAGACCATCATGGTCTCCACCGAGGAGAGCGTCACCGATGTCGTGCGGACGGCGTTCGACCTCGGTACCGACATCCCGATCCGCGCATTCACCACCGCTGAGCACTTCGTGATCGTGGTGCACCACATCGCATTCGACGAGTGGTCACGTGATGTGCTGCTCGACGACCTGACGTTCGCGTACTCGGCGCGCTCGGCGGGACACCGTCCCTTGTGGCACTCCGACGCCACCCAGTACGCGGACGTCGAAGAACACGTCGACATCGATTCCGGACTCGACTCGTGGATGCAGGTACTGAACGGGGCACCCGAATCGACCGAACTGCCCCTCGATCGGCCCAGACGAGCTCGCCGAACCGACACCCGAACGGCGGGCAGCGTGCAGCGGCACCTGCCTCGGGGCGCAGTTGCGGGTCTGAAGTCCGTTGCGGTACGAACCGGTACGACGATGCCGATGCTCACCTCGGCCGTGGTTGCAGTGACTCTCGCCGGCAGTGGGGCCGGTGACGACGTCTGCATCGGTCTGCCGGTATCCACCCGCGCCGGCGCTCCGGACACCATCGGCTACTTCCTCAACACCGTCGTCCTCCGCGTCGACCTGTCCGGATCACCGAGCCTTCGGACCGTCGTCGACCGTGTGCGCGGCGCAACGCTGAACGCATACGACCTCGCTCATGTGCCGTTCGAGCGCGTGGTCGCCGCATCCGGCTCCGAGTCACTGTTCGACGTGATGGTGGTGCACCAGGTGCCACCGCGGAGGTCTTCCGAACTGACGCTGGGAGATTCGGTACTGGAACCGGAGGCCGTGTCGACGCACACCGCCAAATTCGACGTGCTGGTGGAGTTCGCCGAGAGCGTCGACGGCCTTGCCGTGACGATCGACTACGCCACCGACGTGTTCGACGACGACACTGCCCTCGCTCTGCTGGAACGGCTGGTGAACAACGCCACCGCTCTGGCAACCGATCCGGCGGTCTCGATCGCCGAGTTGGGCGGTCCCTCGACCGCCGAGGCAGACGCCGTCGCGCACTGGAACGACACCTCGTTCCCGACCGACGACGCCACCCTGATCGATCTGCTCGACGGCGGTGCAGCACACCGGCCGGACGCGGTGGCAGTTCGGTTCGCCGGGATCGACCTGACATTCCGTGAACTGACCGATCGCAGTGAGGCTCTCGCGCGTCGACTGTCCGAGTTCGGAGCGCGGCCCGGCTCGGTGGTCGCCGTCGCCGTTCCCCGATCGCTCGAACTGGTGGTCTCGATCATGGCCGTGATCCGTTCCGGGGCGGCGTATCTGCCTCTGGACACGAGCTACCCCGAGGACCGGCTTCGCTTCACCGTCGAGGATGCTCGGCCGATAGCGATCGTGGGCCGACCCGGCAACGTCGAGTTCGCAGACGGCACAACACCGGTGGTGGATCCGCTCGATTCCTCGACCGCAATGCCGTCGACGACGCTTGTTCGCCCGGCACCCGACGATGCCGCCTACGTCATCTACACCTCGGGGTCGACGGGGCGCCCGAAAGGCGTTGTCAACACACATCGGGCCATCGTCGGACACCTTCGATGGATGCAGGACGAGTACCGGCTCGGCCACGACGACGTGGTTCTGCAGAAGACTCCCGCGGGCTTCGACGTGTCGGTGTGGGAATTCTTCCTCGCTGCGACCGTCGGTGCATCGACCGTGGTGGCCGAGCCCGATGGGCATCGTGATCCGCAGTACATCGGCCGGGTGATCCGAGAAGAAGCGGTGACCACCATCCACTTCGTCCCGCCCATGCTCGACGCGTTTCTCTCTGCCACCGATGCGTCCGCGTGCACCTCGCTTCGTCGGATCATCTGCAGCGGAGAAGCATTGCTCCCGGATCTGGCGCGTCGCGCTCGGGAAGCTCTTCCCGGCGTACGACTGGACAATCTGTACGGCCCGACGGAGGCCGCGATCGACGTGACCGCGTACACCGTCGCCGACGTGGACCCCCGGTCCTCGGTCCCGATCGGAACGCCGGTGTACAACACAGGTATTCGTATTCTGGACTCTCATCTTCGGCCGGTTCCTCTCGGTGTGGCGGGAGATCTGTACATCGCGGGGATACAACTCGCGCGGGGATATCACCGTCGCCCGTCCCTCACCGCATCGCGATTCGTCGCCGATCCACACGGGTCACCGGGTGTTCGGCTCTACCGCACGGGTGACATCGCCCGGTGGCGGCGCAACGGGGACATCGAATTTCTCGGGCGAGCCGACGACCAGATCAAGATTCGCGGCCAGCGGGTGGAGCTCGGCGAGGTTGCCGCCGCCATCACCGACGAATGCCCCGACATCGAGTCCGCGGTAGCCGTGGTGCGCGACGGTTCGATCGTCGCGTACGTGGTGGCTCGCGTATCCGGCTCTCTGCCTGTCGATATCGACGATCGACTCCGGCAGCGTCTGCCCGAGCACATGGTTCCGGCAGCGATCGTCCCGCTCGGTGCGATACCCGTCACCGTCAACGGCAAGCTGGACCGCCGCGCGCTTCCGGAGCCGGCCGTCGAAGCTCGTGATCATCGCGCACCCGATACCGATGCCGAACGCGCACTGCTGCACATTGCCGAGAACGATCTGGGCCTGCGTATCGGCCTCGACGACGACTTCTTCCGATCGGGCGGAGACAGCATCAGCGCGGTTCTGCTCGCCGCCAAAGCAACTCGAACGGGTCTGACGTTCACCGTCCGCGATGTGTTCGAACTCCGCACGTTGGCCGACATCGCCCGGCGCAGCGCTGCATCCGCGCAGTACCGCTCCCCCGCACGCACAACGACGGCATCGCCGGGTACCCCGGTGCCACTGCCCACCGGGGTACGCGCAGCGAAGAACGCCGGGATCGTCGAACACGTGCACACCGTCAGCACGCCCGTTGCCCGCCCGCTGTCCGCCGACGACCTCGTCGAGATCGAACGGTCGCTTCGGGAACGCAACGAAGGGCTGCGGTTGGCGATCGACACACGGCGAAAGACGTTGTGGCGCGCCCGTATCGTGCCGCCGGACGGACCATCGGCCGAACCTCTCGACACGTCCTCGGGACGGGGATACCGCATCGAGTCGGTGGCCTCGTCCGACGGCCCACACGTCGAGGTGACGGTCCACGCACTGATCGGCGACGACACCACAGCGCGCGACCTCGCCGCGGCCGTGGCGGCTGTGGCCGCCGGCCGGTCGCCCGAGGACATCCGCTCGCACCACCGCCCGACCTCCGACGAAGGAGCTCAACTCCGTGCATGACACCACCTACGCAGCTCGTTCGGTCGGCACGACACTGTCCGCCGCACAAACGGACATGTGGATAGCGCACCAGGCCGACCCGACCAGCGCCGCATTCAACATCGGCTTCGAGATCTCCTTTCCCTCGGACCTCGACGTCGACAGACTGCTCACGTCCATCGATTCGGTCCTCGACCGATACCGAGGCGGACGGTCCCGCTTCACCACCGATCACGACGGCAGGCCCGTCCGCATCTCGTCCGACGCTCGAATCGTCACCACGCTGGTCGACGGACGTGGACAGGATGCAGTAGCGACGACGGCGGTCCTCGCCGCGAAGGATCTGAGCACCCCGCTCGATCTCGAATTCGATCAGCTGATGAGCTCGGTACTGGTGTCGAGCGACAACGGTCACGTGTGGTACTTCCGCGCACACCACATCGTTCTCGACGCTGCGGGTGCGGTGCTGCTCGCGACCGCTGTCACCGACACGTACGTCCACGGCGGCACCGACCGCAGCCCCTGGCTCGCCGACAGTGCTGTGGCCGAGGATCTCTCGTACCGGGAGTCCGAGCAGTTCCTGTGCGACCGCGAGTTCTGGCGCACGCGGCTCGCAGCGGCCGCACCTCCGATCACGTTGCTACCGATGCCTGCAGCCCCCACCGGGTCGGTGTACGAGAGAAGGACGGACCTGTCCGCCGACCTGGTCGGTGCGCTGGGCGGCCTCGCCGAATCCGCTGGGGTACGGCCGACGCACGTCTATCTCGCCGTCTACGCGGCGTTCGTGCACCGCTGGTCGGGAGAACGAGACGTGACCCTGACGTTGCCCACCGCTGCACGGACCACGGACCTGTTGCGCTCCGAACCGTGCACCGTCTCGACGACTCATCCGTTGACGGTGCGTATCGAGCCGCTCGACAGCGTCGCCGACGTCGCACGAAAAATCAGGAGTTCGCTGGCCGAATCGCATCCCCACCGCCGCTACCGCGGCGAGGACATGATCCGCGATCGCGCGCTCGGACAGCCGAGCACAGCCGGACGCTCGTTCGGTCCTGGCGCGAACATCATTGTCGGGGAGGTCGATTCGCACGGTATCGGCTGGTCGGGACAGGCACTGAGCGTAGGGCCGTTCAACGACCTCGAGTTCGTTCTGACCTGCATCGGGCCGTCCGCGCCCGTCACGGTTCAGATGCGAGGGGACCGCGCCAGTGCCTCCGATATCGACACGCGCTTCGACGCACTGGCCGTTCTGCTGGCCGCGATCGGTGCCGCACCCGATCGGCCGATCAGCGAACTGACGTTGGTCGACGAACCGACCGGATCACGGATCGTCCACGCCTTCAACGACACCGACTCCGTGATCGACCGCACCCCGGTACCCGACATGTTCGCCGAGCGCGTGCGTGATCGTCCCGGCAGCATCGCCATCGTCGACGGTACGCGCCACATCACCTACGAGCGTGCCGCCACGATGGTCGCGCAGCTGGCGTCCACGCTCGTCGCGAACGGCCTTCGCGCCGAGGACGTCGTGGCCCTGAGCATGCCGCGCTCGGCGGAAATGGTGATCTCTCTGCTGGCCGTCCTGCGGGCAAGCGGCGCGTTCGTACCGTTGGACCCGTCCTGGCCACGGGACCGACGAGAACGAGTACTCACCGATTCCGGCACGCGAGTCGTTCTCTCGCATCCTGATTCGGCGCACCTCGACGATTCCTCCGTCGTGCCGAACGAGACGGTCGTGAACCTCGACGACTGGCAGTTCGATCACCCGGCGGTCCGCTGCGAATTCGAGACCATCTCGGCCGATCGGCTGGCCTACGTCATCTTCACGTCGGGATCCACCGGCCGACCCAAGGGTGCCATGATTCGACACGGTGCGATCTCCGAGCGCCTGAACTGGCAGCGGACGGACATCCTCGGTTTCGGCGCGGACGACGCCGCACTGTTCAAGGCACCGTTGGCATTCGACATCTCGATCAACGAGATCCTGCTGCCGCTGGTGTGCGGTGGCCGCGTCGTCGTCGCGAAGGACGGCGGCGAGCGGGACCCGTTCTATCTCCTCGACACCATTGCCCGCGAACGCGTGACGTTCGTCTACCTGGTGTCGTCGATGCTCGAGTCACTGCTGCACCTCGACACCGACAACGCCCTGTCCGGGTTGCGGCACGTCTGGTGCGGCGGAGAGGTCCTCACCCCTGACCTGTTCTCCCGCTTTCGGGATCGACTGGACACGACCCTCTACCACGGTTATGGGCCGGCCGAGGCGACCATCGGTGTCTCCCATGTGATCTACCACGACGCGGACGACCGAATCGCCACTTCCATCGGTCGACCGAACCCCAACACTCAACTCTACGTTCTCGATTCACGACTTCGCCCGGTCCCGATTGGGTGCGGCGGCGAACTCTACGCAGCAGGGGCGCTGCTCGGACGCGGATACCGCAACGCGTCGGCGCTGACCGCGGCACGATTCGTGGGCAACCCGTTCGCAGCCGACGGCTCGGCGATGTACCGGACCGGCGACCTCGCCCGGTGGCGGTCGGACGGCTCACTCGACTTCCTCGGTCGGGCCGACAACCAGGTCAAGATTCGCGGCATGCGGTTGGAATTGGAAGACATCGAATCGGCACTGTCCGACCACCCCTCGGTGCGCTACGCCGCGGTCACCGTCCTGCACCGAGAGTCGGGAGACGTGCTGAGTGCGTACGCGATCCCCACGGATCGCGACGGCATCGATCGCGAACAGCTGCAGACGGTCCTGACGTCGTGGTTACAGAGCAAGCTCCCCGAGTACATGGTCCCCACATACATGACCATCCTCGACGACGTCCCCGTCACCGCGAACGGCAAGCTCGACCGCAGAGCGCTCCCGGAACCGACAGCGAACCCCGCGGGTCGCGACGCTCCTCGCACCGGGATCGAGAAGCGTCTGTGCCGGGTCTTCGCGGCGGTGCTGTCCGTGCCGAACATCGGTGTTTCCGACGACTTCTTCTCTCTCGGCGGTCATTCGCTGATGGCGCTACGACTGGCGGTTGCACTGCACGCCGAGTTCGGTGTCCGCGTCGGTTTGCCCGTGTTGTTCGATCATCGGACGGTCGCCTCACTCGGCGCAGCAATCGATTTCACTGCAGGTGCTCAGGTCGGCAGGCCAGGTGACCATTCGGACGCCGACGGGGCACCCGTGTCGTTCGGGCAGGAACAACTACTGTTCCTGGAGAGCCTGTCCGGCCCGTCCACGGCGTATCTGCTCACGCTCGATCTCGAACCGGACGAGCCTCTCGACCCCGTCGCCCTGCACCGAGCCGGCGTGGAACTCGTTGCGCGACATCCCATTCTGCGCACCGTGTATCCGGCCGGTTCGGGCGACTGGACCCAACACGTTCTGTCGGTCGACGAGGCAGCCGACAAGTTCCGCGTCGAACCGACAGTCACGGTGCCGACGCCCATCGATCTGCAGTCCGAGCTGCCGATTCGGCTGTCCTGCGACGCGACCCGATTACGCATCACGCTGCACCACATCGCGTGCGATCAGGAGTCGGTGAAGATTCTGGTCGACGAGCTCGCCGCGGCGTACGGGCGCTCTCTCGGCAACGCCGCAGACCCACTGCCGTCGACGACGCACACCGCCGCGACGTACGCGCAGTTCGCGCGGTGGCAGCGTGAGACTGCAACCGATCGGTCCGACCTCGACTTCTGGGTCGAGCGACTCGGCCACGTTCCGCCGGTCACTGCGCTCCCGCACGACTTCGAGCGCAGGGCCGACGCCGGCGGCACCGGAGAACTGGTGACCGTTCCGTTGTCCGACGAACTGTCGGACGCCATCGATCGATCCACGAGCGAAAATGCGGTCACCCCACTCGTACTGCTGCACACTGCCGTCGCAATGGTGTTGCGAGCCAGAGGTTCCGGTGACATCGTCCCGATCGGCACCGCGGTGGACAGTCGCAATGATGCGCAGTTGGCAAGCACGGTGGGCTTTTTCGTCAATACTGTCGTGCTCTCGGCATCGGTCGACGACGCGCTGACGTTCACCGAGTTGGTCGATCGAGTGCGCTCGAGCGATCTGGAGGCGTACGACCACCGCGACGTGCCGTTCGAAGCAGTCGTCGCGACCCTCGACCCGCCGCGGACACCGGGTGTCAACCCGTTGTTCCAAGTCATGATCGCGGACGTCGACGATCGCCCGATCCGTCCGAACTTCGGACACGTCGGCACCCGTTCGGCTTTCGGGGGCGGATCGCTGGCGGCGAAGTTCGACCTGACGTTCGGAATCGGGTTCACCGCCGAAGGCCGACGCTCGCTCACCCTCGTGTACGACCGCGACCTCTTCACCGAGACGACCGCGCGGACGCTGCTCTCCGGGGTCCACGCCGTCCTCGTGCAGGGCACTCGTCATCCGCGACTCGTGGTGGCCGAGATCGCTGTACCGACCACCCCGGGATCGTCCGGCACCGCCCGGCTCGCACCGGCGCAACTGAGGATGCTCGATGCCGGAATCTCGGACGACGCCTGTGTCGAATGGACGGTGCCGGGCGGGTCGCCGGCCACCGCCTACCGTCTGATGGCGGAATTCGACGCTCTGCGGATGACCCTCGTTCGCGACGGCGACGGTGGGCGGCACATCGCGATCGCCTCGGTGGACGATGCCATCGCACGCCCGCTCGATGGGACCATCGACGTCGGTTCGAGACCGGTCACCGCAACCGAATGCGAGTCCGGCACCGTACTACGCGCCCATCCGTTGTTCGTCGATGCCGAGTCGTGGCCACCCGTCGCGGTGGACTCGACTCTCGACTTCGCGGACTACCTGCGCGAGTTGGATTCTCGTGCGACGGATCTCGGGATCGTCGAGCATGCAGAAGCCTGGCTGGACTTCGGCGACGACGTGCTGGAAACCACCGTCACCGAGTTCGCGGCCGGAGAACCTGGAACGGCCGATGCAGACGTGTGGGACACCGCGGATGCGCTGGATACCGACCGCACCCGCGCTGCCGCACTGATCGCCCTGGCGCGCACTCTCACCGATCTCGGTGCCGGCGAGGCGTGGCTGGTCGAGATCGACGAACCCGACCGGGATGGACACGCTCGTACGATCGGGCATCTGCGCAGACGGTATCCGTTCTCTCTGAGTTCGGCGGATGCCCAGAGGAGCATCGACGAATTCCTGAATGCGCACAGGGACGATCCGGACCCGTCGACCTACGACGTGGCCGCATACACGAGCGAACACACGGTCGGTGTGTTCGAGGAGATGCCACGAGCAACCGTCGTTCTCGTCATCGGCCGATCTCCACAGTTCACGGAGATGCGCAGCTCTGCACCGACGTTCGCGTTGACAACGGGCTCGTCGATCCGCGCTCGTGTGACGGCGGCGGACCGTGCTCTCGGCGGCCTACCGGTAGCGGATGCCGCTCGAACCTGGGCCTTACACTTGCGGACCGCGCTCACCGATGCGCGGCGCAACGGGGATTCGGCGGACCTCGTTCCACTGCTGTCGGACGTGGATGCGGCTCGGTTGCGGCGGAGTTTCGGACCGGTGCGGCACGTGTGGCCGCTCTCGCCCCTGCAGACCGGCCTGTTGTTTCACCTGCTCGCCGGGAGCGAGGGCGAGGCGGACGTCTACGTCTCGCAGACCGTGGTCGAGCTGTCGGGACACATCGATCGAGACCGCCTCGCCGCGGCAGCGAGGGCATCGATCGACAAATTCCCCAACGTTGCAGTGGGTTTCGCCGAGATCGGTGATCGCGCGGTGCAGGTGGTTCCGGAGACGTTCGATGTTCCGTGGACGTACCGCACCGGCAGTGATGTCGACGGGTTCACCCGCGAACAGGCGTCGATACCGTTCGACGCCTCGAACCCGCCGCTTCTTCGCTTCGGTCTTCTGTCCGACGGACCCACCCATCATCATCTCGTCTTCACGGCGGAGCACATTCTGCTCGACGGGTGGTCGATCTGGCGATTCCTGATGTCCGTCCTCGACAGCTACACCGACGAGGACGCCGAACGGAGCAGATCCACAGCATCTTTCGGTACCTACCTGGCGTGGCTCTCTCGACAGGACCTGCCCGCAGCCGAGCGTGAATGGCAGAGATATCTCGGAGGGATAGACGAGCCCACCCTCGTCGCTCCGCGCCGCCGATCGCTCGGTGCGACGTCGTCGTCGAACTCTCGGGATCTACGCGTCACCGTGGATCCCGTGGTGTCCCAGGGTCTGCTCGAGGTCGCTGCCACCGCGGGCGTCACCCTCTCGACGGTGTTCGAGGCGGCGTGGGGAATGACACTGCGTCGCATTCTGGGCACCGACGACGTGCTCTTCGGATCGGTGGTGTCGGGACGCCCACCCGAGATCGACGGAATCGACACCACGATCGGGTTGCTGTTCAACACTCTTCCCACACGATTCACCTCGAACCCGTCGCACACGGTGACCGAGATGCTGCAGAAAGCCCAGCAGGACAAGCTGCTTCATCTGACGCACCCGTACGTCACCCTGTCGGCGCTGCTGCAGATGTCGGGACACCGCGCACTGTTCGACACACTGTTCGTCTTCCAGAACACCCCGGTGATCTCACCGGAAACACCGTTCGGTCCGCCGGGCAGCCGGGTGCGCGTCGAGAACGTGACGCTGCGCGACGCGACGCACTACCCGCTGTCGATAGTCGTCGACCCGGACGCCGGGTCCACCTCGGCCCCGACTGCCGGGTTGCGGGTGATGTTCCAGGAGGACGTCGTCGACGAAGTGACGGTACGCGAGTGGATCGACACCTTCACCCGGACGCTCGACGCGATCACGAAGAACGTCGACGGTCTCGTCGCACGCTGCGACCCACTCACCGACGCGCAACGCGACCTGCTGGTGCACCGTTTCAACGACACGGCGCGTGCTGTCCCGGAGTTGTCCGTCTACGACCTTCTGCTGCGCCAGGCCGAGAGTTCTGCATCGTTTCCCGCGGTTCGTGCAGGCGACACCGTCCTGACCTATGCAGAGCTGGTCGAGCGAGCGAACCGAACCGCCCGTGTCCTGCTGTCGCTCGGAGCGGGGCCGGACCGTCGGGTCGCGTTGTTGCTCCCCCGATCCGAGGACATGGTGGTCGCGTTGTTCGCGGTGTTCGCGGCACACAGTGCGTACGTGCCGATCGACCCCGAACACCCGCAGGACCGGATCGGTCACATGCTCGCGGTGTCCGAACCCGCGGTGATCCTGACGGATTCGTCTCTCGTCGATCGGCTTCCCGAGCATCTTCGGACTGCGCCGAGCACGGTGCTGCTGGATCTGTCGCGTGAGGCGATCGACGACGCATCCGGCGCGGCCGTGACCGACGACGATCGCGGCGCACACACCGATCTCGACCAACTCGCGTACGTCATCTTCACGTCCGGTTCCACCGGGCGCCCCAAGGGTGTGGCCGTGCCGTACCGAGGTCTGACGAACATGTTCTACAACCACGAGGCCGCCATCTTCGAGCCGGTTCTTCTCCGTCAGGGCGGCCGACGGATCAGGATTGCGCACACCACGTCGTTCTCGTTCGACGCCTCCTGGGAGCAGCTGCTGTGGCTGCTCGCGGGCCACGAGGTGCACGTGATCGACGAGGATCTGCGACGCGACCCGGAACAACTGCTCGAGTACTACGACGAGCACCGGATCGATGCATTCGACGTGACGCCCACGTACGGAGAGCATCTCGTCGATCAAGGACTGCTGGACCGCGAGCGTTGCCGGAATTCGGCATCCGGGTCGGTCGATTCCGGAGCGACGGGCGTGGTGTTCGTCTCGCTCGGCGGGGAGGCCGTCGGAGACGGGCTGTGGGATGCGTTGCGCTCCGCCCCCGGTGTGGACGGCTACAACCTCTACGGGCCGACCGAGTACACGATCAACGCACTCGGTGCCGATGTCGCCGACACCGAGCGGCCGAGCCTCGGGCGACCGATCGCGAACACCGCGGCGTACGTACTCGATTCCACACTGTCACCGGCACCCATCGGCGCTGTCGGCGAATTGTATTTGGCCGGAGCGGGATTGGCACGGGGATACTTCGCGATGCCGGCCATGACCTCGGACCGTTTCGTCGCCTGCCCGTTCGGTGCACCTGGTGCACGGATGTACCGGACCGGTGACCTGACGAGGCGTCGCCCCGACGGCACACTCGACTACCTCGGTCGAGCCGACGATCAGGTCAAGATTCGCGGTCATCGCATCGAGCCGGCCGAGATCGCGAACGTCTTGACCGCGCAGGATCGTGTCGCTCGCGCCGCGGTCGTCACCGTGACCGGATCGGCCGGAGATCGCGCACTGGCCGCGTACATCGTCCCCGAGAAGGGTGCCGCGATCGACGTTGCGATCGTCAAAGCCGCTCTGCGTCAGCAGCTTCCCGCGTACATGGTTCCGTCCGCCATCACGGTGGTCGACGATGTACCACTGACCGTCAACGGCAAGTTGGATACCCGTGCACTGCCTGCACCGGAGTGGGATGCCGCGGCGGCAGATTCGGCCGACGCGGAAAACGCACTCGAACAAGCGATCGCAGACATCTTCGTCGAGATTCTCGGAACCACGCGGGTAGGCCGTGACGACGACTTCTTCGCGCTCGGCGGGCACTCGTTGCTCGTCGTCCGGCTGACGCGTCGACTCGAGTCCGTGCTCGGCCGATCCGTCGGAGTTCGAGACGTCTACGCCAGGCCGACGCCTGCCGCACTCGCCGAAACCGCCGCGTCGGGATCGGAATCCGGAACGATGCTCGATCCGGTGTTGCGGCTGCGCGACGCAGGGCCGAACACGGTGTTCTGCTTCCAGCCCGCAGGTGGCCTGGCGTGGTCGTACATGGGCCTGGTGCGTTTCCTTCCCGCTCCCACTTCGGTAGTGGCACTGCAGGATCCGTACCTGTCCGATGGCGAGATCGAACTCGACACGTTCGACGCCCTGGTCGACGACCAGTACCGCCGAATGCGCGAGGTGTCGCCCTCCGGCCCCTATCATCTGCTCGGGTGGTCGTTCGGCGGCCAGATCGCCCACGAGGTGGCCGCACGGCTCCACGCTGCGGGTGAGACCGTTGCGTCGCTCGTGCTGCTGGATTCGTTCATCGTTCCGTCCGACGCACCGGCACAGGAGCAGCTGGAGTCCCAGCGCGAGGACATCGCGGCCTACGTACGCAGCGACTCGCTCCTCGGTGCGCTCGACGACACCACCAGAGAGCGACTCGTGTCGGCTCACGTACGCCACCTCCGGTTGACGGCCTCGGCAGACCCCGCACCGTTCGACGGCGACGCACTCCTCGTGTCCGCCACCGAAGGGCTCGATCCCGACTTCGGTGCGCAACGAGAGACGTTGTGGCGGGAGCGAATCCGCGGTGAACTTCGGGTGGATCCCTATGATCTGCCGCACCTCGCACTCGGGCAGGCACGCGGATGGAATGCCATCGGCCCTGCCGTCGCCCAGTACATCCTCGAGAGGAGTAGATGACCCCCTTCGACACGTTCCACCATCCACGATCGACTACGAAAGCAGACACATGATCGACTCCCGAGCCCACACTTCGAGCAGATTCCGATCCGCACCCCGCGCCCTCACAGGAGGTATCGCGGTTCTCGTGCTCGCCGCTGCCGCAGCGTGCAGCAGTGGCACCGCCGACACCGACGATGCCGGCACCCAGGTCGTCGACCTGAACGCGAACCCGGCCGCGTGCAGCGAGAACGACCGCGTCGACACGGTCGACCGCGCGTCAGGACCGTTCACGTACACCGACGGCCGCGGACGGACCATCTCCCTCGATTCACAACCGAGCAGAATCATCGCCGACGAGGAATCGGCCGCAGCGCTGATGTCGTACGGAATCAAGCCGATCGCCATCTGGTCCACCACGCCGATGGGGACAAGCCCGATTCTGAGTTGCTCCGACCTGTCCGGCATCGAATCCGTCGGCGACAGCTGGGGGACATTCGATTTCGAGAAGGCTGCGAGTCTCGACCCGGATCTTGTCATCGGCGAGTTCAACCCCCGCTTCGGACAGTTCGGCAAGCTGACCACCACCGCCGATTCGTCCAAGGCCGACACGATCGATCAGCTCGCTCCCACCCTCGGGGTCACCTTGGACACGACGTCGACGGCCAAGACCATCGAGAACTACGCGGGGCTTGCCTCGTCACTCGGAGTCGACCTCGACACTCCGCAACTGGCAGACATCAAGGCCGACTACGACGCCGCCGTCGCGAATTTCGAGAAGGTTGCCTCCGAGCGCCAGGACCTCACCGGCGTCGGAGTGTGGCCACTCGACGTCGCGTACGTCCTCGATCCGTCTGCGGATCCGGACTTCAGCGATTACCAGCGCTGGGGACTGAAGATGTACACGCCGGACGGTACCGATGACGGGTACTGGAAGAAGGTGTCGTGGGAGAACGTGTCGAGTGTCGATGCCGACGTCGCGTTCGTCTATCACGACGTCGCCAACGCCGCCGACGTGAAGCTCGCCGATATTCCGAGTCGCTACCCGGCCTTCGACACGATCGCCGCCGTCGACAAGCAGCAGATGGTGTTGTGGGACTACGGCGCCAACAAGAGCTACAGCCGCTACACCAAGACAATCGACATCTATGCCGACGCGCTGTCCAAGGCGCAGAAGGTCACGCCCGAGTAATTCGGCGGACCGTGAGCTACGGGGTCACCGGCAGACGTCTGCCGGTGGCCCCGTAGTTCGTCGAGGCGGCGCCTACAGCGCGGCTGCGATCTCTCCGGCCTGCCGGTCCAGTTCGGCTCGTTGCGGAGACGACGGCCGAGCACGGAGGCCGAAGCCGTCGCCGATCATCCGTGGGATGACGTGCAGATGCACGTGGAAGATTTCCTGACCGGCCACCGTGCCGTCGGCGAGAAAGAAGTTGACGCCGGCGACACGCGGATTGCTGGCACGCACAGCGGCGGCCACCTTCTGCCCCACCACGAACAGGTGCGCGCCGATCTCCGGCGGCAACTCCGCCAGCGTCCGATACTGCTCCTTGGGCACCACCAACACATGTCCGCTGGTGAGCGGCCTGATGTCCATGAACGCAATCGCTGTCTCGTCCTCGTGGACGCGAGAAGCCTCGGCCGTCCCGGCAATGATCTCGGCGAAAATCGTATAGGGGTTCACAGCCACCGAGCGTAGGCGCTCGATGCTCTGACGCTGCGGGGCCCGGACCCGGAGACTACTGTTTGCCGATGAGCATCGGCGGGGTTCTCTTCGACATCGACGGCGTCCTGGTGTCGTCGTGGCAGGCGGTGCCAGGGGCAGCGGCCACTCTGAAGTACCTGGACAGCAAGGACATTGCGCGCGCGTTCCTGACCAATACGACGTCGAAGACGCGTGAGCAGATCGCTACGGCACTGCGCGACGTGGGGCTGGACGTGCATTCGGACGAGATCGTCACGGCCGCGTCACTCACCGCCGATCATCTCCGGGAGAACTATCCGGATGCGCGAGTGGTCTTGATCAACAACGGCGAGATCGCAGGCGACATGCCGGGAATCGAGTTCGTCGACGAGACGTCCGAGGATCCCGACGTCGTGGTCGTCGGCGGAGCAGGCCCGGAGTTCACCCACGAGCGACTCAGCCGCGTCTACGACTGGCTGTGCCGGGGCATACCCGTCGTCGCGATGCATCGATCGCTGATGTGGAGCACCGGAGCCGGACTGCGCATCGACACGGGCATGTACCTGGGCGGCATGGAGCAGGCGTCGGGACACACCGCGAAGGCCATCGGCAAGCCGGCTCCGCTGGGATTCCGGACCGCGTCCGAGCGGATGGGTGTCGACCCGGACGACGTCGTCATGGTCGGCGACGATCTCGACAACGACGTCCTCGCCGCCCAGGTCGTCGGCATGACGGGAGTGCTCGTCCGCACCGGGAAGTTCCGTCAGGACGTGCTCGATCGACGCAGCACCGACGAGTTCGCGATGGAACCCGACCACGTGATCGACTCGGTCGCCGACCTGCCCGACGTCCTCGGCGACTAGAGAATCGGCGACGGCGTGTACGACGCCCCGGCCGGGAATTTCGCGATCAGACGCTCCACGGCCGAGACGACCGCCGCGACCTGAGCGTCGGCGGCACCGACGAAGGCCGTCTTGTCCGCCAGCGCGGCGTCGAGGGCGGCGCGATCGAGGGGAAGACGATCGTCGGCGGCCAGGCGATCGAGCAGGTCCGGTTCGAGGCCCTGCTCACGCATCGCGAGCGCGACGGCGACGGCGTGTTCCTTGATCGCCTCGTGTGCGGTTTCGCGTCCGACGCCCGCGCGCACGGCGGCCATGAGCACCTTGGTCGTCGCGAGGAACGGCAGGTAGCGGTCGAGTTCCTTGGCGATGACGGCCGGGTAGGCACCGAATTCGTCGAGCACGGTCAGGAAGGTCTCGATGAGTCCGTCGATGGCGAAGAAGGCGTCGGGCAGCGCGACGCGACGCACGACGGAACAGAAGACGTCGCCCTCGTTCCACTGCGCTCCGGCGAGCTCGGCAGCCATCGAGCCGTAGCCGCGCAGCACCACCTGCAGGCCGTTGACGCGCTCGCACGAGCGGGTGTTCATCTTGTGCGGCATCGCCGACGAGCCGACCTGGCCCGCCTGGAAGCCCTCGGTGACGAGTTCGTGGCCGGCCATCAGGCGGACGGTGTGCGCGAACGAGGACGGTCCGGCACCGATCTGGACCAGCGCGGAGACGACCTCGTGATCGAGCGAACGGGGATACACCTGGCCGACGCTGGTGAGTGTGTGCCGGAAACCGAGGTGATCGGCGACGATGCGCTCGAGCGCGACGAGCTTGGCGGAGTCGCCGCCGAACAGGTCGAGCATGTCCTGCGAGGTGCCCATCGGGCCCTTGATTCCGCGCAACGGGTAGCGGGCGATCAGTTCTTGCACCCTCGACAGCGCCAACAGCAGCTCGTCTGCGGCAGAGGCGAAACGCTTGCCCAGCGTGGTGGCCTGAGCTGCGACGTTGTGGCTGCGACCGGCCATGACCAGCGAGGAGTACTCGGCGGCGCGCTCGGCCAACCGCTTCGCGACGGCGACGCCGTGCGCGTGGACGTGTTCGAGCGAGCGCAGGATCTGCAGCTGCTCGACGTTCTCGGTGAGGTCGCGGCTGGTGAGTCCCTTGTGGATGTGCTCGTGGCCGGCGAGGGCGTTGAACTCCTCGATGCGGGCCTTGACGTCGTGGCGGGTGACGCGCTCGCGCTCGGCGATCGACGCGAGATCCACCTGGTCGACGACGGCTTCGTAGTCCGCGATGGCCGCGTTGGGGACGTCGACTCCGAGGGAGGACTGCGCACGCAGCACGGCGATCCACAGTTGACGTTCGAGGGCGATCTTGTGCTCCGGAGACCACAGCTCCACCAGTTCGGGGCTTGCGTAACGGGTGGCCAGGACATTCGGGATGCTCACGAGCGTCCAGCTTACGGGGCGCCGTTGTCGGTCTCGGAAGACGACTGCACTGTTTCGAGAGTGGACTGCACCACCGACCTCCCGCGATCGCACCCGCGTGCCGGCTCGCCGCGCGGAATAACCGCGGCGCGTTCCGATGTTGCAGCCGCCGTGAGCCGAACAGTGAAGGTCGACATCTGGTCCGATATCGCGTGCCCGTGGTGCTTCGTCGGCAAGCGTCGTTTCGAAGCAGGCGCTGCGGAGTTCACCGCCGGGGGCGGAACTCTGGAGGTGGAGTTCCACTCGTTCGAGCTGGCACCCGACACACCTGTCGACTTCGACGGCAGCGAGGTCGACTTCCTCGTCTCTCACAAAGGAATGCCGGCCGCCCAGGTCACGCAGATGTTGGGGCAGATGACCGAGCTGGCCGCAGGCGAGGGGCTCGCATACGACTTCGACGCCTTGCAGCACACCAACACCGTCAAGGCGCACGAGCTCCTGCACTTCGCCAAGTCGAAGGGCAAGCAGGTCGAGATGAAGGAACGGCTCCTGGCGGCCTATTTCGAGGAGGGCCGCCACGTCGGCCGCACCGATGACCTCGCCGACCTGGCCGCGGAGGTCGGCCTCGACCGTGACGAGGTGGTCGAGGCACTGAAGTCCGAGCAGTTCCTGCCGGCAGTGCGCGCGGACAAGGAACAGGCCATCGCCTACGGGATCAGCGGTGTGCCGTTCTTCGTGATCGACGGACGGCTCGGTGTGTCGGGCGCGCAGGCCCCGTCGGTATTCGCCGACGTCCTGCAGAAGGCCGCTGCCGACTCATGAGCGGTCCTTTGGAGATGGTCGGCGACGACCACGGCCCCGTCTGCGAAGACGGTGTGTGCGAGGTGCCGCCGATCCGAGACGCAGACTCCGGCGAGACCGACTAGCAGTTCAATCGGCCGGCACCTGTTCCGCCGGTGCCACGATGTCGATGACGGCCAAGAGCATGCTTCGCGCCATGTGGCGCGGGTCGGGGTCCACTTCGCTGAGCGCTCCGACGACGGCCCCGTCGACCACTGCCACGAGTCGTCTCAGTTGCTCTTCCTGCACGGTTCGGCCCGATCTGCGCAGCACGTCGGTGAGCAGGTCGTCGATCTGGGCGCGCAGCCGCAGTTGCACTTCTCGCAGTTCGGGATGCCGGGCCGAGGCGATGAAGCGTTCGTATCTCGCGATCAGCTGCTCATGGCCGTCCTGGGGCCCGATGAGCAGGTCGACGATGAGGTCGACCGTCGACTCCATCTCGTTCGAGCACTTGCCCTCGTCGTCGATGCGACCGCGCATGACGTCGATCTCGCGCGTCCCGACGACGTCGACCGCCGCGGCTACCAGGTCTCCGAGGGACTCGAAATAGTAGGTGGTCGACGCCAGCGGCAACCCCGCTCGTGCGGCCACCGATCGGTGCCGCACCGCGTCGAATCCGCCCTCGACGAGAAGGTCCGCAGCGGCCGACGCCAATGCCTGGCGGCGGCGCACCCCCTTCGGAGTCGCACCCGACACCTTGTGCTGCGACTCGGTCGGACCTGCGGACATTCAAGTCATCGTGCCAGCTCGAGGCCATTCGTCGGACTGCTTTCGCGCTATGGAATTGTCGTCACTCGTGGCACATCGAACGATCGACCTTCGCTCCGACACCATCACCCGACCCGATTCGGTCATGCGAAAAGCCATGGCCGACGCCGAAGTGGGCGACGACGTCCTCGATCACGATCCGACGATGGCGGCGCTGGAAGAAGCAGTGGCAGGGTTGCTCGGGTTCGAGTCGGCACTGTGGGTGCCGTCGGGCTCGATGGGCAACATCATCGCGCTGATGCTGCATCTGCAACGCGGCGATCGCTTCCTGGCCCCCGAGCATGCGCACGTGCTGGGTTCCGAGCTCGGCACCGCCGCATGGCTGGCAGGCGGGATGCCCGACGCCCTCCCCCACGACGGCGGCCCCGGACGCCCCCTCGCGTCGACGGTGCGTGCGAAAGCGGGCGGTGCCGGACCGTACTTCTCGCTGCGGACGACGCTGCTGTCGCTCGAGAACACCCACAACTTTGCCGGCGGTGCCGTGTTCGGCCCGGACGAATGGTCCGAACTCGTTGCCACGGGCCGTGACTCGGGTCTGAAGATTCACCTGGACGGCGCGAGACTGTGGAATGCCGCTGTGGCCCTGGATGTTCCGATCGCGTCGCTCACTGCGGGCGCCGACACGGTGCAGGTCTGCCTGAGCAAGGGCCTCGGTGCACCCGTCGGCTCGATGTTGGTCTCGGACTCCGCACGTATCCACGAGGCGCGACGCGTCCGAAAGATGTTGGGCGGCGGCGTCCGTCAGGGTGGCGTGTTGGCCGCCGCCGGGCTCGTCGCATTGGGTCGCATCGGTGACCTGGCCGAGGATCACGCCAACGCGTCCGCACTCGCGTCCGGCCTGCGCGAGCGAGGCTGGGAGGTAGCGGAACCGGAGACCAACATCGTCCTCGCAACGGTTCCCGACCCGGCGACGACGGTCACCGAGCTGGCCGAGCTGGGCATCGCCGCGGTGACCGTCGCGGGCAAGGTGCGCTTCGTGACCCACCGCGACGTCGACGCCGCCGATATCTCCGAGGTACTGGAGCGGCTGCGCCGCAGGTGAACGCCGTGCCTTCCTGTCGTTCCGCAGCGGAACGACCCCAAGGCACCTCACTCACATGCGACGAAGTCGCTCCAACGCCTCCTCGACGTCGGACGTGGTGCCCGCGAACGAGAATCGCACCGTGTGGTTCCCGCGGACGGTGTCGAAGTCGACCCCGGGTGCCAACGCGACACCGGTCTCCCCCAGCACTCGGGCGCACCAACCACGCGAGTCGTCGGTGAGGTGCGCGATGTCGGCGTAGACGTAGAAGGCACCATCGGCCGGTGCGAGATCGGTGATGCCCATGGCCGGCAGACCGTCGAGCAGAATTCGGCGGTTGACGTCATAGCGCTCGACGTGTGAATCCAGCTCTCGGCGTGATTCTTCGGTGAACGCGGCGATGGCGGCAACCTGAGAGATCGCCGGTGGGCATACCGTCATGTTCGACGCCAATCGTTCGACGGCCCTGCGCAATCGGGTCGGCAGCAGCATCCACCCCAGCCGCCATCCGGTCATCGAGAAGTACTTCGACACCGATCCGATGGCGACGGATTCCGTGGAGGTCTCCCAGGCGCTCGACGTGCGCGCGTCCCCGTAGGCGATGCCGTGGTAGATCTCGTCGGAGATCAACAGAGTTCCGTGCTCGTCGCACCAGCGCGCGATCGCAGCCAGCTCGTCGGGGTCGATGATCGTGCCGGTGGGGTTGGCGGGGCTCGCGATGATCAGACCCGCGGGCGGCTCGGGTAGTTCGTCGAGCATGGCGACGGTCGGTTGGAACCGCGTCTCTTCCACGCAGTCCAGTTCGACGACGCGGCAGCCCAACGCGGCCAACGTGTTTCGATATGCCGGATAGCCAGGCCTCGCCATGACGACGGTGTCGCCGGCGTCGAACGCAGCGAGGAACAGCAACGTGAACGCGCCCGACGACCCGGTGGTGATCACCACGTCCGCGGCGTCGACGGTGATGCCGTACCGCGCGCTGTGGTACTCGGCGATCGCGCGACGCAGCGGCAGAATCCCGAGCGTCTCGGTGTACCCGAGCAGGTGCGCATCCAGGGCCTCGCGGGTAGCGCGCAAGACTGGCTCGGGTGCCCGGGTGGAGGGTTGACCTGCAGCAAGCGAGAGCACGTCGCCGTGAGTGCGCGCCCGCTCGGCCGCTGCGGCGAACACATCCATCACATGGAACGGCTCGACCTTCGATCGCTGCGATTCGTTGTGCATTGTTTCGACCCTACCGATCCTGGGACGCTCGGTAACTCAAGCTTTCGCAAACGCGCGCGCATTTGCCATGTGCGCGCAAAACCGCGTCGTTTCGGAGGCGATTCTGCGCGCATCCGACGAATGCGCGCGCGTTTGCCCCCGACGACCGGCCTCGACAAACCCGGCCGACGCAGCGCACCTACAGCGCGATTCGACCCTCCACCGCAGCCAGGCCGATGTCCGTGCGAAAGTGGCTGCCCGGCAATCGGATTCCCGCGATACGGGAGTAGGCATCGTCTCGGGCGGCGGTGAGGTCGAATCCGGTGCCGACCACGCTCAGCACGCGTCCGCCCGCAGAGACGACCGCGCCGTCCTTCACCGCGGTGCCGGCATGCAGGACGCCTGCGCCGTCGGAGCCGAGGATTTCGTCACCGGTGCGCGGTCGACCGGGATAGTTCTCGGCGGCGATGACGACGGTGACGGCAGCACCGTCCTTCCAACGCAGCGGCGGAAGTGACGCAAGCGTGCCGGTTGCGGTCGCGTTCAACACCTCACCGATGGGTGAGTCGAGCAGCGCGAGCACCGCCTGGGTCTCGGGATCGCCGAAGCGACAGTTGAATTCGACGACCGCCGGGCCGTCGGCACCCATCGCCAGACCGGCGTACAGCAGACCGGAGAACGGCACGCCGCGCTGCACCATCTCGACGGCAACGGGCTTCACGACATCGCGGACGATCTCCTCGACGGCGCCCTCGGGCAACCACGGCAGCGGGGTGTACGCACCCATGCCACCGGTGTTGGGTCCGGTGTCCCCGTCGCCGACGCGTTTGTGGTCCTGCGCGGGCAGCAGCGGCACCACGGACTCGCCGTCGACGAGGCAGAACAGGGACACCTCGGGGCCGTCGAGGAACGACTCGAGCAGAACCGGGTGGCCGTTCTCGAGGAGCTCCGCCGCGTGATCGCGAGCGATGAGGCGATCGGTGGTGACGACGACACCCTTGCCTGCGGCCAGGCCGTCGTCCTTGACCACCCAGTTGGGGCCGAAACGGTCGAGGGCTGCGTCGAGCAGGGCGGGCGAATCGACGATTTCACTGTGCGCGGTCCGCACACCGGCCGCGGCCATGACGTCCTTGGCGAATGCCTTGGACCCTTCGATGCGGGCGGCCTCGGCGGAGGGACCGAACACGGCGATGCCGGCCTGACGGAGGGCGTCGGCCACGCCGAGGACCAGCGGGACCTCCGGTCCGATGACGACGAGATCGGCTTCGATCTTCTTCGCCAACGCGGTCACCGCCTCACCGGAGGCGACATCGACCGCGTGCTGCTCGGCGAGCTTCGCGGTACCTGCGTTGCCGGGAGCCACGAAGAGCTTCTCGACCGACGGATCGGCCTTCAACGCAAGAAGGAGGGCGTGCTCACGAGCACCGGAACCTATGACTAGTACGCGCACAGTGCATCAGACTATCTGCTCGACGCGAAAGCGCCCCGCACCTGTCACGGCGCGGGGCTCTTTCGTGGTGGTCCGGTGTTACTGGGTGAGGTCGTAGAACGTCACGTTGTCGACCGTGGTCGCGGTGAAGTTCTCGGTGACCCAGGCGGAAATTTCCGCCGAGGTACCCGACTCCATGCCCGGCATGCCGCCGCCTCCGATGAAGTAGTGGATCTCTCCGTCGGCGACGTACTGCTGGAATTGGGCGAGGGTCGGCGAGGGGTCGGTGCCGTTGAATCCACCGATCGGCATGACGGGATCCTCGGTGGCCAGTTGGTAGCCCGCCGCGGTGTTGGCTCCGATGGCCGCTGCCACCCAGGTGTAGGAGTCGGCGTCCTGCTCGAGCATCTCGGTGATGGCCGCGGTCGGTGCACTGCCTTCGAGCAGACCACCCATACCGCCACCCATACCGCCGCCCATACCCCGAGCCGTTCCGCCCATCTCGGCCCCGCCGTCGCCGCCGGCAGCCCCCGCCTGACCCGGGAAACCCGCAGGCGGTTGCATTCCGGCAGGCAACTGAACCCCGGCAGGCAGCTGCATACCGCCGGGCATTCCGCCCGGGCCGCCCCGACCTTCGCCCATACCGCCGAATCCGCGCATACCGGTGTTCGGACCGGCCGAGACGATGGCACCGGTGTGCGGAGTATCGATCGTGTCGACCGCGTAGGCCGTCGGCCCGGCGAGTCCGGCGAACATCACCGCCAGGATCGACGCCGCCGCCAGCCTGCCGCGGGTCAGCGCAGGAACGAGCAGTGCTACCGCTGCCACAACTCCGACGACGACGATCGCCCACTTCAGCCACGGCACGAAACTCTCACTGCGACCGAGCAACACCCACGCCGTCACGACGGTCGACGCCACCGCGACGGCCATCGCGATGCGTACCCAGTACATGTCGCGCCGACGCCACAGCACCACACTGCCGATGCCGATCAGCGCGGCAACGGCGGGTGCGAGCGCAACGGTGTAGTACGCGTGGAAGATTCCGGCCATGAAGCTGAACGTCAGACCGGTGACGAGAAGCCACGATCCCCAGACGATCAGCGACGCGCGTTGCCCGTCGGTTCGAGGTGACCTGCCGCGCAACACGAGTCCGACGACGAGCAGGATCAACGCAGCCGGGATCAGCCAGGCGATCTGGCCACCCTGGGAGGAGTCGAACATGCGGAAGATTCCGGTTTCTCCCCAGATACCACCGGGCATCCCACCCGCCATTCCGCCGGGCATGTCCGCGCCCATACCGCCGCGCCCGGGGGTGACACTTCCGGTCTCGTCGCCACTGAGGCGACCGAATCCGTTGTACCCGAGCGTGAGTTCCAGAATCGAATTGTTCTGCGAGCCACCGACCCACGGCCGGGAGGACGCCGGCCAGAATTCCACGATCAGAATCCACCATCCCGCCGAGACGAGCATCGCGCCCAGCGCGCCGAAGAGCTGCCACAGCCGGGTGAGGAACTTCGGCGGCCCGGCGATCAGGTAGGTCAGAGCCAGCGGCGGTACGACGAGCATCACCTGGAGTTGCTTGGTGAGGAAGCCGAATCCGACGAACATGCCGGTGATCAACAGCCACTTGGTCTTTCCGGTCTCGACGCCTCGCAGCAACGCCCAGACCGAGGCGATCATCAGCAGCACCAGCAACGCGTCGGGATTGTTGAACCGGAACATCAGTGCGGCAACCGGAGTCACGGCCAGTACCAGGCCGGCGAGCAGACCCGCCGCTCCGCCGAAGCGCCGCTTGACGGTCGCTCGCAGCAGTGCCACGGAGGCGACGCCGAGGAGCGCCTGCGGCACCAGCATCGCCCAGGTGTTGAGTCCGAAGATGCGCACCGACAACGACATCAACCACAGCGACATCGGGGGCTTGTCGACGGTGATCGAATTGGCCGCGTCGGAGGAGCCGAAGAAGAAGGCCTTCCACGACACCGAACCCGCCTGTATCGCAGCGGAATAGAAGGAGTTGGCCCAGCCCGACGCGCCGAGTCCCCAGATGTAGGCAACGCCGGTTCCGAAGAGCAGAGCCACCAGCCCGATCAGTTCCCAACGCGGGGACGTCACCGGTGTGGAATCGGCAGCCGCGGAGGGCCGCTCGATCGTCGTCGTCACAGGCTCTTCTCCGAACTCGCGGACTCCGAGCCTGCGTCGGAGGAGCTACGGAAGACCCACCGCAGGGCGACGAATCGGCACACGGTGGCAACGAGATTGGCGACGATGAGGACGGCGAGTTCGACGTGCCGGGACACATCGGGCACCCAGGCATGCAGTACCGCGAGCGATCCACTGGTGACAAGCAGGGCGAAGCCGAAGATGGCCAGTCCCTGCAGTTGGTGCTTGCCTGCACCATCCGATCCACGGACGCCGAAAGTGAAGGCGCGGTTGGCCGCGGTGTTGAGCACCGCGGTGATCAGCAGTCCGAAGAAGTTCGCGGCCTGCGCGCCGATCAACGAGTGCAGCACGAGGTACAGCAGCGCGTAGGCGATGGTGCTGGCGATGCCGATGATGCCGAATCGCACCATCTGACTGATCATTCCGTGCGGTACTCCGGGCACGAGCGGCTCCCGTCCCAGGCTTCGACGCAGTTCGGCGACGGGCAACACTCCGGTGGCCAGGGCGCGGCCGACGCGCCAGCATCCCTGCAGGTCCTTGACGGCGGTATCGACGATGTTGACGCTGCTGTTCGGATCGTCGACCCAGTCCACCGGGACCTCGTGGATACGCAGGCCGACTTTCTCGGCGATGACGAGCAGTTCGGTGTCGAAGAACCATCCGGTGTCTTCGACGAGCGGCAGCAGTTGCCGGGCCACATCGGTGCGCATGGCCTTGAAACCACACTGCGCATCGGAGAATCGTGCTCGCAGCGAGGTCCGTAGAATGAGATTGTAACTGCGCGAGATGAATTCACGCTTCGCACCGCGGACCACCCGGGACGATCGGTTGAGCCGAGATCCGATGGCGAGGTCCGAGTGACCGGACATCAGCGGCGCGATCAGCGGCATCAGAGCGTTGAGGTCGGTGGAGAGATCGACGTCCATGTAGGCCACGACATCGGCGTCCGATGCCAGCCAGACGGCCTTGAGCGCTCGTCCGCGACCCTTCTCGTCCAGGTGATGGACCTGAACTCCCTCGATCTCGTCGGCGAGCCGATGTGCCACCGCGAGGGTGCTGTCGGTACTGGCGTTGTCGGCGATGGTGATTCGCGACCGGAACGGGATCCGCTCTTCCAGATGCTCGTGCAGACGACGAATGCACTGTTCGAGATCCGCCTCTTCGTTGTATACCGGGATGACCACCTCGAGAGTGGCCGTGGCGTTCGAGCCGGGCCGCTGGCCTGCTGCTCGTGCGAGGGAATTCGTTGTCATGACGACAACGATCGGGCCCGGACCTTGAATCGCCCTGCGACCGACCTGGCAATTATCTGGGAGCCACGACCACTGGTAGGGCCCCGGTCGAGTCGGGTAGGGCATCCTGTTCCCATGGCTTCCATTTTCAGCAAGATCATCGCCGGTGAGATTCCCGGACGTTTCGTCTGGCAGGACGACGACGTGGTTGCGTTTCTGACGATCGCGCCGGTCACGCAGGGGCACACGCTGGTGGTTCCGCGTGAGGAGATCGACCAGTGGCAGGACGTCGACGGTGCCGCGTTCGCCAAGATCACCGCCGTCGCGCAGATCATCGGCCAGGCCGTCCGGACCGCGTTCGACGCACCGCGCGCCGGTCTGCTGATCGCCGGGCTGGAGGTTCCGCACCTGCACCTGCACGTGTTCCCGGCGTACGACATGGGGAACTTCGACATTTCGGGTGCCGATCCGAATCCGTCGGCGGAGTCGCAGGACGAGGCCGCGGCCAAGCTCCGAGCAGCGTTACGCCACCTCGGGCACGAGGCTCACGTCCCGGACTGATCCATCTCGCTCACCGCAGCGGCACCAACAGCCGTCGACGCGTCCTGAGCTGCATGGACACGTCGTCCGATCGGGTGTCGGGGTCGTAACCAGGGCCGATGTCGGTGTCGATGTCGTGCGGTCCCGGCGCGAGCCCGCATTCGGGGCACATCCCCAGTGGTCCGAGGTCGGTTCCGCAGGGCGCGTGGATGAATCGTCGACGCTTCCCTGCGGGTTTCGCGGTCTGTTCCTCACCCCAGTAGCTCAGGGCGAAGACGGCGGGCCAGAGACCTTCGAGGGCGGCGGTCGGGACGTAGTTCTCGCGTCCGCCCTCCGATACACGAAGTCGTTCGAGCAACCCGGCGTCGACCAATGCGCCGAGTCGCTGAGCGAGGACGGCCTTGGAGATGTCGAGGTGGACCTGGAAATCACCGAAGCGTCGAACGCCGAAGAAGCAGTCGCGAACGATGAGCATGGTCCATCGCTCGCCGACGAGTTCGAGGGCACGGGCCAGGGAGCAGTCCTGGCGGGCGTAGTCGATTCCGAGTGCCATGCCGCGATAGTACAGTCTGTTGACCGAACCAAGTCGGGCGTTTACAGTTCGATCACCAGACCACAAGGACAACGATGACCGATACTGCCCCCTCGCCCGCCGGCACTGCGAACAGCACCCGCGCACTCACCATCGCAGCGCTCGGCACCCTGCTGACTCTGATGGCGTTCACCGCACCGCTCGCGACCATCAACAGCACCGCGGCAGACCTGATGTCCGACGCCGCAGGACGCACCTGGATTCTCAGCTCCATGAGCATCGGCCTCGCCGCGGCCCTGCTCACCACCGGTACCGTCGCCGACGACTTCGGCCGTCGACGCACGTTCGCAGTCGGTGCAGCCGTCCTCGCCGTCGGCGCGATCGCCTGCGCAGTCTCGCCGAACACGCTGATCTTCGTCGTGGCGCGCATCGTGCAAGGCCTCGGCGGCGCGGCCGTCATCGCGTCGAGTCTCGGCATCATCGCCCACACCCACCCGGCCGGTCCGGTGCGCGCGAAGGCCAGCGGCGTGTGGGGCGCGAGCGTGGGTGCCGGAATCGCGCTCGGGCCCTTGCTCGCCGCACTATTGGATCGCTGGGCAAGTTGGCGTGAGGCCTACGTGGTGCTCACGATCGCCACGCTCGCGCTGGCCGTCGCCGCACACCTGCTCGTCGAAGAATCCAGGTCCGACGCCCCGCGTGGCCTCGATCCGATCGGCGCGCTGCTGTTGGCGACGGGCATCGCCGCGTTGCTGGCCGCGCTGGTCGAGGGCAGGCAGGGCTGGACAGCCGTCACCCCGATCGTGCTGTTCATCCTCGCGGCCCTGTTGCTGGCCGCTTTTGTGGTCCTCGAATTACGCAGCGCCACAGCGATGCTGGATCTCGCCCTCTTCCGACACCCCCCGTTTCTGGCCGCCACGGTCGCCGCGCTGGCCACCGGCGGCGGAATCATCGCTCTCATGTCGTACATGCCCGGATTCCTCGGAACCGTACTGGGAATCGATGCGCTCGGTGCCGCTCTGCTGCTGTTCGGCTGGTCTGCCACGTCCGTCGTCACCGCTCTGCTTGCCCGCAGGCTGCCGGCGTCGCTGAGCGGTCGAGCGCAACTCGCCGTCGGTCTGGTGGGCGTCGCGATCGGCATGGTGATGCTCACGGGGTTGTCCGAGACCGCATCCTGGCCGCGACTGTTGCCGGGACTGCTGGTGGCAGGCGTTGCCAGTGGGGTACTCAACGCCGCTCTCGGACGCGAGGCCGTGGCCAGTGTTCCCGCCGGGCGCGGCGGCATGGGCAGCGGGGCGAACAACACTGCGCGCTACGTCGGATCCGCCATCGGGGTCACCGTCGTTGCGGTGGTTGCCGTTCCGGCCGGCGACCACAGCGCGACTGCTCTGACCCAAGGCTGGAACACGGCCGCTCTGGTCACTGCCGCGATCTCGGTTCTCGGGGCCGTGGTCGTGGCGGCCTCACGCTCCCGGCGGTAGCGAGTACTCCTGCTCCGGCCTCCCGGTCGATCCGTAGCGCAGCTGCATGCGCAGTCGCCCCTTGGACACCAGGGTTGCCAGATAGCGCTGGGCCGTCGCGCGTGAAATGCCGATGGCCGCAGCAACTTCACCCGCGGACATCGGCTCGGCCGTCGTGCGCACCGCGTCGAGCACCAGATCACGGGTGACGGACTGCGAGGACGGCAGCGGTGCCGCAGCGCGCGGTCGGAGCGCATCGAGTCCGCTGTCGATGTCGACCTGGCTCAGCTCGTCCGAACGGTCGAGTGCGCCGCGGTACGTCAGGTATCCGGTGAGGCGATCGACCAACGCCGAGCGCGGAAACGGTTTGATCAGATACGTCCAGGCACCCGCGGTCATTGCCGAGCGAACCGTCTGCTGATCCGCCGCAGCAGAGAGCACCACTGCGTCGCACTCGAGTTCGCGCAGCAGGTCGATTCCCGATCCGTCGGGCAGATAGACATCGACCAGCGCCAGATCGAACGACTGCGTCGATGCCAGCTCCCGAGCCTGGGCGATACTCGTCGCCACCGCGGCCACCTCGTAGTTGTCCAGCGAATTCACCAGTGCGGCATGCAGATCCGCGACCCGGAAATCGTCGTCCACGACCAGTACTCTCATTGCGACACCTCGTCGGTCAGTAGTGCATCCGGGATCGACGCGATGAACACTGCGCCTCCTCGTTCGTTCTCCTCGGTGATCTGCCCACCGACATCGGCCAGCGTCACGTCGCCGCCGCGGGTGCGCGCGATCTGCCGACTCAGCGCCAGTCCCACTCCTCGACCGCCGGGCGAGTCGGCTGTCGACTTGGTCGAGACTCCCTCCACGAACACCTGATCGAGCTCCAGGTTCACCCCGTCGCCGGAATCGACGACCACGATGTGCAGGGTCGAACCGTCCTGCACCAGTTCCACTTCCACCTCGGCCGGCCGCCTGACTCCCAGCCTGGCAGCGTCGATCGCGTTGTCGACGAGATTGCCCAGCACAGTCGTCACGTCGACCGGAACGGCCACCTCTCCCCCGACCCAGGTGTTCTCGCCCAACACCATTCGGACTCCGCTCTCGCGGGCGTGCGCGGCTTTGGCCGTCAGGAACGACCGCAGATAGGCGTCGGCCACGGCATCGATACCCTCGACGGTTTCCGATCTCGGCCCCACCCCGAGAATCTCGTCGATGTACTGCGACGCACGGTCGGGGTGACCCTCGTGCAGTAGCCCGCTGACCAGGTGCATCCGGTTCGCGAACTCGTGGCGTTGGGCGCGCAGCACCGCCGACATGGACTGCACCGCGTCGAGCTGACGCGTCAGTGTCTCCACGTCGGTCCGGTCACGCACGGTCAGCACCGTACCCAGATTGCGATTGTCACGCAGCACTTTTCGGGCGGAGGCGATGACGACCACCTCGTCCACGGCGGCGAGTACCGGCTCGGACGTCGGGGATTCGATGACTTCGAGCAGCCTCGGGGTCAGGCCGATGTCCTCGATGCGCATCCCCGGCTTACCATCGATCGAGAGCAGGCTACGCGCCTCGTCGTTGACGACCGTGACGACTCCGTCGGGGTCGATGGCGACCACGCCCTCGCCGATGCCGTGCAGCACGGCTTCTTGTTCACGGACCAGTTCGGCGAGCTCCTCCGGCTCGAGCCCCAGCGTCAGCCGCTTCCACCTGCGCGCAAGCAGAGTCGAGCCGATCAGCCCGAGCAGCAGCACGGCACCGGTCACCAACGCGCCGTTGATCAGATCCTTCACCAGCTCGGTGCGCACGGCCGTGGTCGAGATACCGACACTCACTTCGCCGATCACCAGGTCGGTCGAACCGAGCGCCAGCACAGGCACTTTCGCGCGTACGGAGTCACCCAGAGTGCCGCGCTCCTGCTCGACCACCTCGTTGCCGGCCAACGCCCCCGACGGATCGGTGCTCACCCGCTGACCGAGCACCGTCGGATCGGGGTGCGCCAACCGCAGACCCCGATCATCGGTGATGACGACGAACAGAGCGTCGGTGCGATTTCGGGCCCCCTCGGCCGCGCGCTGCAACGCCCCGCCCGCCAGCACTCCCGCGGGCGCGGCATCGGTGCCCGCGGTGTCGACCGCCGAGAACTGCTCGACGAGCGAGCGCACCTCCGGGTCCGACGCCACCGTCCGGGCGACCGCGAGCGCACGTTCGCCGTACTCCTCGCTCGCCTGCCTGCCACTGCTGATCGCGAACACCCCGAACGCCACTGCCAGGGCCACCGCCACCAGCGCTGCCTGCAACAACAGCACCTGGGTCCTCAATCGCACCCACCCAGGCTATGCGTCGGGCGGGCTCGAGCACAATGCGCAAAAGGCTCTTTACGTTGCTTGCGCGGGTAGTGCGCACAACAGCGACCCTGTGATGCCGGTTACGTAACTTCAGTCACACACGCAGTCCAACCGGACCCACCTCACACATTCGAGAAGGAGTGCACGATGTTGGTGATACTCGGCTTCCTCATGGTAGCCGCCTTCATGTTCTTGATCTTGACCAAGAGAGCCACGCCCGTCGTCGCACTCACCCTCGTACCCGTCATCTTCGGCCTGCTGGCAGGCGCTGGGCTCGGCATCGGTGACATGATCACCGACGGCATCAAGTCCCTGGCCCCCACCGCGGCGCTGCTGTTCTTCGCCATCATCTTCTTCGGAATCATGATCGACGTCGGACTGTTCGACCCACTGGTGCGCGGCATTCTGCGCCTGGTACGCAACGACCCGATGAAACTCGTTGTCGGAACTGCCATTCTGGCCATGGTCGTCTCGCTGGACGGCGACGGGTCCACCACGTTCATCATCGTGACGTCCGCCCTGCTGCCGCTCTATCTCAAACTCGGTGTCAGCCCGGTGATCCTGACGGTCGTCGCCGGTCTCGCCAACGGCACGATGAACATCATTCCGTGGGGCGGTCCGACGGTTCGCGCTGCTTCCGCTCTCGGCATCTCCCCCTCCGACGTCTTCGTTCCCATGGTCCCCTCGATGATCGTCGGCCTGATCATCGTGCTGCTCTTCGCCGTTCACCTGGGCATCATGGAGCGCCGTCGCATCGGCAAGCTGATCTACGAACCCGAACTGGTGGCCTCCGGTGGCGGCGGCAGTATCCGTAAGGGCGGCAAGGGCGGCAGTGGCTCCGGCACCGGCGGATCGAACGACTCCGGCGAATCGGGTCAGTTCTTCGACGGCCTCGACCCCAATCGCGACACCCTGCGTCCGAAGTTGCTGTGGTTCAACGCCGCTCTGACGGTCATCCTGCTCGTCATCCTCGTCATGGACATCCTGCCCATCCCGGTGCTGTTCATGATCGCCGCCTCCATTGCGCTGACGGTCAACTTCCCCAAGGTCAAGGAGCAGGGCGACGCGATCGCCCGGCACTCGTCCTCCATCGTCTCGGTGGTCGCCATGGTGCTCGCCGCGGCAATTCTGACGGGTGTGTTCCAGGGCACCGGCATGGTCGAGGCCATGGCCGAGTGGTTGCTCAACGTCATCCCGTCCGGCATGGGCCCGTACCTGGCCGTCATCACCGGCATCCTGAGCATTCCGCTGACGTTCTTCATGACCAACGACGCCTTCTACTTCGGCATCCTCCCGGTGTTGACCGAGACGGCGAGCAAGTACGGCATCGACCCGGTCGAGATGGCCCGTGCATCGATCACCGGTCAGCCCGTCCACCTGCAGAGCCCGCTGGTTCCGGCCATCCTGCTGCTCGTCACCCTCGCCGGAGTGTCGCTGGCCGATCACCACAAGAAGGTCCTGTGGCGAGCGGTGGTCGTCTCCCTCGCGATGCTGGCCGTCGGCATCGTCCTCGGCCAGATCCCGTTCGGCTGATCCCCCACCCCACCTCGCGTAGGAGAAACCGTCATGACTGTCGGCGTACTGCACAACAATTCACCCGAGGGCCGCGCAGCACTGGCGGCCGCCGTTCGAGAAGCACGCATCCGTGAGACGGACCTCGTCGTCCTGCACGCGCTGTCGGGGTCGGCCGAACCGTCCGCCGAGGCGGCCGAGACGCAGGCAGTGTCCACGTCGGTGGAGACCGCTCTGGCCGACATCGACCACGCCGACACCGTCACCTGGACCGTGGCAGTGGGCAGGCCCGATCCCGATGCAGTCAACACCCTGCTGACACTGGTCGAGGAGCAGAAGTCCGAGATCCTCGTCGTCGGGTCGCGCCACCGTTCGGCCGTCGGCAAGTTCCTGATGGGACAGACGATCCAGCGTCTGCTGCTCGAGATCCCGGTCCCGGTTCTGCTCGTCAAGTCCGGAGCGTGAGCGTCTCCGACCGGGCTACGACAGTGTTGCGGCACAGCCTCCGATGGATCGGCCTCGCGGCCGTATCCGTCGGGGGCTGGGCCCTTTTCGCGTCGCTGGGACTCACGGCACCGTCACTGTTCGCGGCTCTCGTCGTCGCAGTGATCTTCGCGCTCACCGGCCTCGGACCCGCGGCCGTCCCCCGTCCGTTGTCGATGGCTGCGCAGGGGACCCTGGCGGTGACGATCGGTCTGATGCTCGACACCGAGACACTCGGTGCGTTGGGCGAGAACTGGATTCCCGCCGTTCTCGTCGGCGCGGGGACGCTGGTCGTCAGCGCCGGCTGTGGCGCTCTGCTCGCTCTGCATCGCGATGTCGACCCGGTCACCGGAGCCTTGTCCCTGATCGCCGGTGGCGCAACCGGTCTGGTCTCCATCGCCCGTGAACTCGGCGGCGACGAGCGGATCGTCGCAGTGGTCCAATACCTGCGCGTTGCACTCGTGGTGGTCACGATGCCCCTGATCGTCACGTTCGCCTTCCACACCGACACCGGCGGTGCGACCGGCTCGACGGATCAGTCCACGACGCCGTGGTATCTCGGTACGGCGTTTCTGCTCGGAGCCGTTGTCGTCGGAATAGTGCTCGCGCGTCTGATCAGACTCCCGGCACCGGCGACACTCGGACCGCTGATCGTGGCGGGCGCATGCGAACTGCTCGGGTGGCCCGTGGACATCTCGGTGCCCACGGTCCTGCTGCCGGTGGCGTTCATCGTCATCGGATGGCAAGCGGGACTTGCCTTCACGACCGCGAGCCTGCGCGCGATCGGTCGCATCTTTCCGTGGGCGGCGCTGTTGGTTCTCTCGATCGGCCTGGTGTGCGCGCTGTTCGGTTGGGCGCTCTCCGCCATCACCGGCGTGAGCATGCTGACCGGTTACCTGGCCACCACACCCGGCGGGTTGGCCGCCGTGCTCGCGGTGTCTGCGACAACCGGATCGGACGTCACCTTCGTGGCCTGCGTTCAGGTGATTCGGCTCGTGTCGATGCTCGTCGCCGCGCCACTCGCGGCAGCCGCGTACACGAAGCTGGCCGAACGCAAGAAGGCCAGGACGACCAGTGAATCAACCGTCGGAGCGGGGTAATTCGACCCGGAAGGTCGCGCCCTGCCCGGGGACGCTCTGCACGCGTACGGTGCCGCGGTGAGCAGCGACCAGCGCCGCGACGATCGACAAGCCGAGTCCGCTGCCGCCGCTCTCCCTGGTCCGCGAGGAATCGGCTCGATAGAAGCGCTCGAAGACGTGCGCAGCCTCCTCCTCTCGCAGACCCGGTCCGGTGTCCTGCACCTCGAGCAGCACCGAAGACTGGGTGGTCCCGACACACACGGTGATCGACGCGGATTCGGGCGTGTGCCGAACTGCGTTTCCGACGAGGTTCGCGAGCACCTGCCGCAGCCGGGCATCGTCACCGTCGACCTCGGGAATCCCCGGTCCCGCCAACACTTTCAACGAGATGTCTCGCTGGGGTGAGACCGCCTTCGCATCGTGCACGGCATCGGCGGCGATGGTGAGCAGATCGACTCGGCGGACCTCGAGGGGTCGTTGGGCGTCGAGGCGCGCGAGCATCAGCAGGTCTTCGACGAGCAGTCCCATGCGCGCCGACTCGCCCTCGATTCGGTTCATCAGCAAGGCGATGTCGCTCATCGCACCTTGTCGGTACAGCTCGGCGAACCCGCGGATGGTCGTCAGCGGCGTCCGTAGTTCGTGACTGGCGTCGGCGACGAAGCGGCGCATCCGATCCTCGGACGCACGTGCCGCCTCCTCCGAGGCCGCGGTTGCGGCGAAGGCCCGCTGGATCTGCGAGAGCATGCCGTTCAGGGCCGCCGACAGCCGGCCCACCTCGGTCTTCTCACTCCATTCGGGCACTCGGCGATGCAGATCCCCGGCAGCGATGGCCGCGGCAGTCGTCTCCACCTCCCGCAGCGGTCGCAGACTGCGCCGCACCACGAAGTAGGCGATCACGGCCAGGGCGAGCAAGACCGCCGCGCCGATGTAGAACTGGAGTACCACGAGCCTGCTGACGGTCTGCTGGTTGGCGTTGAGCGACATTCCCACGGTGGTGGAGCCCTCGTTGTTGGTCACCGTGATCACCCGCCACTCCTTCGCCGCGTCACCCTCGGAACCGACGGTCGTCGGGACTGCCGACGGCGTGCCCGACAGATCCGGAACATCCTCGGCCACATCGTTGATCGGGCCGCGGACGGTACCGTCGTTGGCCACCGAGCGAACGAAGAAGTTGGACGGCGGACGGCTGGGGTTCGGCTCGTCCACGGGTGGGAGCGGGCGGGCGTCGGGTTGCGCCCACCCACGGGACGCCTCGATCAGTTGACTGTCCAGGCGACGCATCAGTGACGTCTCGAGCGACGACGTGACCGCCACTCCCGACGCCAGCAGACCCAGCCCGACCAGGAGCAGCAGCGCTGCCACCAAGGTGAAACGCAGCGGCAGACTTCGAATCCGACCTCGAATGGCCGTCACCGCGGCTGGCGCATCACGTAGCCGACTCCCCGCAGCGTGTGGATCAACCGGGTGTCGCCCGTGTCGACCTTGCGACGCAGATACGACACGTACGACTCCACCACTCCCACTTCACCGCCGAAGTCGTAGTGCCACACGTGATCGAGAATGCGCGGCTTGCTCAGCACGGTGCCCGCGTTGACCATGAAGTACCGCAGCAACGTGAATTCGGTGGGCGAGAGCGAGACCGGCTCGCCCGCCTTCCACACCTCGTGAGTGTCGTCGTCGAGTTCGATGTCCGCGAACGCAACTCGTGACGGCTGCATATCCTCGCTCTTGCCCGATCGACGCAGGATGACCCGGAGCCGGGCCACCACCTCTTCGAGCGAGAACGGCTTGGTGACGTAGTCGTCCGCACCGAGGGTCAGTCCGGTCACCTTGTCCTCCACCGAGTCTCGCGCGGTCAGGAACAGGGCGGGCGCATCGATTCCGTCCGCCCGCAGCCGGCGAAGCAGACCGAAGCCGTCCATGCCGGGCATCATCACGTCGAGGATGAGAGCCTCGGGCCTGAAGTTGCGCGCCTTGTCGAGTGCCTCGGGACCGGACGACGCCGTCGCCACCTCGAATCCCTGGTACCTCAGGCTGACCGACAACAGCTCGACGATGGTCGGTTCGTCGTCGACGATCAGGACTCGGGCCTCGGGTGTCTCGCTCACGGTGTCCATCATCGCGCGAAAGGCTGCTCGATCGCTGCACTCTCGCTGTGAGGTTGCTGTGAGCCACCGATGAGGGGGCATGATGGCAGCGATGCTCGACGCGAAGACGGACGGCCGAATCAGGACTCGGCCTCCGGTGTCATCCATGCACGTATTCGCAACTCTGCTCGTGTTGGGCATCGTCTTCGGTCCCGACGTCGCCCGGTGGGTCGACTCGTCCCCCGCGCTGCAGACCGGCGCGACGGTGTTCACCGGGATCTTCGTGCAGGCCACACCGTTCCTGGTGCTCGGTGTACTCGTCAGCGGAAGTATCGCCGCGTTCGTCTCGCCCGGTGTGCTGCGGAAGTTGGTGCCGAAGAACGCCACCGCTGCTGTCGGAGTGAGCGGTCTCGCGGGAATGGCGCTACCCGGTTGTGAGTGCGGTGCCGTTCCCGTCTCGCGGCGGCTGATGGATCAGGGTGTTCCGACGTCGGCAGCTCTGGCGTTTCTGTTGTCTGCACCGGCGATCAACCCCGTCGTCCTGGTGTCCACCGCTGTGGCCTTTCCCGGTGAACCGGCGATGGTTCTCGCACGGTTCACCGGCTCGCTCGCCACCGCCCTGGTGATGGGCTGGCTGTGGACCAGGTTCGGCAAGGCCGAGTGGATCACCGCTCGACTCGTCGATCGCGGACACGACCATGGTCACTCGAAGTGGGTGACGTTCCGCGAATCGGCTCGTGCGGACCTGCTCCAGGCCGGTGCCTTCCTCGTGTTCGGTGCCGCGGCCGCCGCGCTGCTGCACCTGGTGGTTCCCGACTGGGTGTTCGCCCATCTCGCCGGGCAGTTGCTGCTGTCGATCCTGGTGATGGCCGTCCTCGCGGTGATCCTGGCACTGTGCTCGGAGGCCGACGCATTCGTCGCGGCGAGCATGTCGATGCTGCCGCTGCTGCCGCGGTTGGTCTTCCTGGTGGTCGGACCTGCCGTCGACGTGAAGCTGATGGCGATGCAGGCGGGCAGTTTCGGACGCGGGTTCGTCGCACGCTTCGCCCCGCTGACCTTCGTCGTCGCGATCGTGTGCGCCTCGGTGAGCGGCTACGTGTTCCTGGGTGCGCGATGAAGCGCGAGGTGCAGAATCTGCTGCTACTCCTCCTCGGCGGAGCCATGGTCAAGATCTCGTGGGACGGCAGCTTTGTGCGATACGTCAAACCGTCGCTGCATCCGTATCTACTGACCGCCGGGGTGCTGATCGTCGCCCTGGCGATCGCGTCGATCGTTGCCGACATCCGCCGCGGTGGGCCCGGCGACGACGGTCATGATCACGATTCGCGTCCGTACTGGCTGCTCTTGGTCCCGCTCGCGGTCATCCTGTTCGTCGCACCGCCCGCCCTGGGGGTCTCGGCAGTGAGCGATCGTTCCGTCACGTCGGCGGCCGATCGTCAGAGGACAGCGTTTCCACCCCTACCGGACGAGCGCGTGCCCGAGGTTCCACTGCTCGATGTCGTACAACGCGCGGTCAGGGACACCGAAGGCAGCCTCGACGGACGGGAGATTCGCGTCACCGGATTCGCGGTCGCCACCGCGAACGGAGGCTCGCCGCGGGCCGACGGCACGAGAGACGGCCTCGACCTCGCCCGCATTCTGATCATCTGTTGCGCGGCCGACGCCAGGTCCGTCCGAATCCATCTCGACGCAGGTAGCGCAGTTCTCGACGACATTCCGGACGGCACGTGGCTGCAGATCTCGGGAACCGTCGATGCTGCCACGGCGACCGAGGACACCGCATTCACACCCACGATGACCGTGTCGACGGTCGAGCGAATCGAGGCACCGGCGAACACGTACGCCTACTGACAACCCGAAACCCGTGGCCACCACCGGCCGAAATTGGTACGATCGTACAAGTCACTTCCGACAATCGGACGAGCGCACCGTACCCGAACAGCGACAAGACGGTGCAAGGAGTGATCTCTCATGGCTTGGCTCATTCTCGTCGTCTCCGGCGTCCTCGAAGCGGTCTGGGCGACAGCGCTCGGTAAGTCCGAGGGCTTCACCAAACTCGGACCGTCCGTCGTCTTCGGAGTCACGGTGGTGCTCAGCATGATCGGACTCGCGATCGCGATGCGATCGCTGCCCACCGGCACCGCCTACGCCGTCTGGGTGGGAATCGGTGCCACCCTCACCGTCACGTACGCCATGATCACCGGGGCCGAATCCGCCTCGCTGCTCAAGGTTGCGCTTCTGGTCGGCATCGTCGGATGCGTCGTCGGACTGAAGGTTCTTCACTGATTTTCCGAGCTACGAGCAGTTACAGTAAAACGATGAACTGGGTGTCAGCGATCACACTGCCTGCGCGCGCCGGAATTGCCATCGCCGAGCAGGCGATCGGCGTCGCGGAGGTCGCGTTGGCGACCACCAGGATGGCGTTGGCCACCGGTGCGTCCGGCACCGCAGGTGTCGCCTCGCTCGCCAACCCGCGCGGCGGCACGATGCAACTGCTCGCCCAGCTCGGCCAGCTCACCTCCGACGACCGCGCCCTGGGCAACGCACTCAAGGAAGGCGGTCCGCTCGATCGCCTGCTCGCCCAGGGAGGCGTCGTCGATCGCCTCACGTCCGAGGACGGCACTCTCGAGCGACTGCTGTCCCCGGGCGGGCCGGTCGAGCGCATCCTGGCTCCCGGCGGGCCGTTGGACCGACTGCTCGCCGAGGACGGCCCGCTCGAACGACTGCTCGCCGAAGGTGGTCTGCTGGACCGCATCACCGCCACCAACGGACCGCTCGAACGACTGACGGCCAAGGACGGTCCGCTCGAGGTGCTCACGCGTCAGGACGGACTCATCGAGCGGGCCATCGCCGAGGAGGGCATCCTCGAAACACTTCTCGCCGAGGACGGTGCCATCGAGCGACTGACGGCCAAGGGCGGTCCGCTCGATCAGTTGGTCAAGCTGTCGGAAACGCTGACGTCGGTGGCACCGAACATCGAGCGGATGAGCATCTCGATCGACATACTGCAGGATTCCGTCGAGATCCTCTCGGCTGCGGTTCACCCGCTGGGAGAGTTGGTCGGACGGCTTCCGAGTCGTTGGCTCAAGAGCGGTAAGCAGTCGGTTCACGAACTGCACTGACGTCCCCGCCGGGCCTCTGAGATCGCGCCCTCTCGGGCTCGTGGCGGCGACGCATTGTTAGCGCTCACACTGGTGAGCGGGGTTGCGGAAAATAATCTTTGACATTGCCGATGTTATCGCTCACACTTTCGTCTTGATGTGATGTGAGGCACAGACGAGGTCTCTCTCCACCACTTTCGAGATCTGATTTCACCGAGCAGGGAGAAACGATGAAGTTTCGACATCTACCCATGGCCGCGGCCGCGGTGGCACTGGCCATCACGGTCACCGCATGCGGATCGAGCACCAAGACTGCAGACGTCGAGCCGGCAGACGGAGGGAGCACGGCGGGCGCGCTGATCGGCGTGACGATGCCGACGAAGTCCTCGGCTCGATGGATCGCCGACGGCGACAACCTCAAGAGCGCGCTCGAGGGCCAGGGTTACAAGGTCGATCTGCAGTACGCAGAGAACGACATCCCCACTCAGGTCAACCAGATCGAGAACCAGATCACCCAGGGCGCAAAGCTACTCATCGTGGCCTCGGTGGACGGCACGGCCATCACCACGCAGTTGCAGGAAGCCAAGGACAACGGCATCGGCGTCATCGCGTACGACCGCCTCATCCGTAACTCGCCCAACGTCGACTACTACGCGACGTTCGACAACTACAAGGTCGGCGTCGACCAGGCCACGTCGCTTCTGGTCGGTCTCGGCCTGAAGAACGAGGACGGCACCGACAAGGCCGACGCCCCCGCGGGCCCGCTGAACATCGAGGTCTTCGCCGGTTCGCCGGACGACAACAACGCCACCTTCTTCTTCGACGGTGCCATGGAAACCCTGAAGCCGTACCTGGACAAGGGAACTCTGAAGATCGGCAGTGGCGAGTCCGATTTCGAGACGGCTGCAACACTGCGCTGGGATCCGGCTACCGCCCAGAAGCGCATGGAGGATCTGCTCACCAAGACGTACTCCTCGGGCCAGAAGGTGCAGGGCGTGCTCTCGCCGTACGACGGCCTGTCGATCGGAATCCTCTCCGCGCTCAAGAGCAACGGCTACGGAACGGCCGGTCAGCCTTACCCGATCGTCACCGGCCAGGACGCCGAGGTTCCGTCGGTGAAGTCCATCATCGCCGACGAGCAGTACTCCACGATCTACAAGGACACCCGTGAGCTGGCCGCAGTCACGATCTCGATGGCTCAGTCCATGCTCGACGGTCAGACGCCGGAGACGAACAACACGACGGACTACGACAACGGCGAGAAGGTCGTTCCCGCGTACCTGCTGCAGCCGGAGATCGTCAACAAGGGCAACTACGAGCAGCTGCTGGTCGAAGGCGGCTACTACACCGACGATCAATTGAAGTGAGTTCTGCGATGACGAGCCAGATTCTGGAGATGCACGGCATCACCAAGACGTTTCCCGGAGTGAAGGCGCTCCAGGACGTCACGCTCACGGTGGAGCGCGGCGAGATCCATGCGATCTGCGGTGAGAACGGCGCCGGAAAGTCGACTCTCATGAAGGTGCTGTCGGGTGTGTATCCGCACGGAACTTTCGACGGAGAGATCGTGTTCGACGGTCAGCCGTGCGCGTTCTCCGATATCAGGAGCAGCGAATCCAAGGGCATCGTCATCATTCACCAGGAACTCGCGCTGAGTCCGCATCTGTCCATCGCCGAGAACATCTTTCTCGGCAACGAGCGGTCCAGACGCGGGTTCATCGACTGGAACCGCACCAACTCCGAGGCCGCAGCCCTACTGAACCGGGTAGGGCTGCGGGAGAACCCCGTCTCCGTCGTGGGCGATCTCGGCGTCGGCAAGCAGCAACTCGTCGAGATCGCGAAGGCACTGTCGAAAGACGTGACGCTGCTGATCCTCGACGAACCGACTGCGGCACTGAACGATTCGGACTCGTCTCATCTTCTCGACCTGCTACGCGGTCTTCGAGACGAGGGAATCACGTGCGTGATCATCTCGCACAAGCTCAACGAGATCGCGGCCATCGCAGACCGGACGACGATCATTCGCGACGGCCGAACCATCGAGACGTTGGACATGCGCAACCCGGAGGTCACCGAGGATCGCATCATCTCACTGATGGTCGGCCGCGATCTCGAGCACAGGTTCCCGCCCCACGAATCCACTGTGGGAGAGGAAGTTCTACGCATCGAGGACTGGACCGTACACAGCCCGACCCAGCACGGCCGGACCGTCGTGGACGGGGCGAATCTGACGCTGCGCCGTGGTGAGATCGTCGGCCTGGCGGGCCTGATGGGTGCCGGACGCACCGAGTTGGCCATGAGTGTCTTCGGACGCAGTTACGGCATCGACATCTCGGGGCGTCTGTACAAGTACGGCAAGGAAATTCACGTCAAGTCCGTCAGCGATGCCATCCATCACGGGATCGCGTATGCGACCGAGGACCGAAAGCGATACGGCCTCAACCTGATCGACGACATCAAGCGCAACATCTCCACTGCGGCCCTCGACAAACTGGTGACCGGCGGTTTCGTCGACGACAACCAGGAATACAAGGTTGCCGAGGGCTTCCGGAAGAGCATGAACATCAAGGCACCGAACGTCTCCGCCGTGGTCGGCAAGCTCTCCGGCGGCAATCAGCAGAAAGTCGTGCTGAGCAAGTGGATCTTCAGTGATCCCGATGTGCTCATTCTCGACGAACCGACGCGCGGTATCGACGTCGGCGCGAAGTTCGAAATCTATTCGATCATCAACGGTCTCGCCGACGCGGGCAAGGCAGTTCTGGTGATCTCCTCCGAGCTACCGGAACTGCTCGGGCTGTGCGACCGGATCTACGCGCTGTCCGCAGGCCGGATCACCGGCGAGGTGACTCGCGAGGACGCGACACAGGAATCTCTCATGCACCTCATGACCCGTGGAACAGGAGTACTTCGATGAATCAGCTGTCGACCGTCCGGGGGCTGCTCACGCGAAACCTCCGCCAGAGCGGGATATTCATCGCGTTCGCGTTGATCATCCTGCTGTTCACCGTTCTGACCGGCGGCCAACTGTTGGTCCCGCAGAACATCAGCAACATGGTGGTCCAGAACTCGTACATCCTCATCCTGGCCATCGGCATGGTCGTGATCATCATCGCGGGCCACATCGACCTGTCCGTCGGATCGGTCGTCGCGGCAACAGGAGCGATCTCCGGTGTGCTGATGGTCCAGCAGAACGTGCCGTGGCCGCTCGCGGTGCTCATCACGCTGATCATCGGTGGTCTGATCGGAGCGTGGCAGGGCTATTGGGTTGCGTACTTCGGCATTCCGGCGTTCATCGTGACCCTGGCAGGCATGCTCATCTTCCGCGCGGTCACCCTCATCGTTCTCGGTAACCAGGGCATCGGACCGTTCCCCGGGCCCGTACGTACTCTCTCCAACGGCTTCCTCCCGGGCTTCATGGGCAACGTGGGCCTCGGGCCGCTCGGCGGCGCGGACATCTTCACCCTGCTCGTCGCGATCCTTGCCGTTGCCGGAATCGTGTTCACTCAGTGGCGTTCTCGGACGGGTCGGCAGAAGTACGGGCAGACCGTCGACGCGATGCCACTGTTTCTGACCAAGATGATTCTGGCCGGCGGCCTGGTTCTCGCCATTGCCGTACAGCTGGCGCGCTTCAAGAACCTGCCGTACGTGCTGATCCTTCTCGCCGTACTGGTGATGGGCTACTCCACGCTGGCAGGCCGGACGGTGTTCGGTCGGCACGTGTACGCCATCGGCGGAAACATCCACGCCGCATCGCTGTCCGGCATCAAGGTCAAGCCGGTCACCTTCTGGATCTTCGTGAACATGGGCGTGCTGTCCGCCCTCGCCGGAATCATCTTCGCCGGCCGCCTCAATCAGGCGGGCCCCACCGCAGGCAACGGCTTCGAGCTCGACGCGATCGCGGCGGCATTCATCGGCGGTGCAGCAGTACAGGGCGGCGTCGGCCGCATCGTCGGCGCGCTCACCGGTGGACTCATCATCGCCGTGATCAACAGCGGAATGTCCCTCATCGGTTCGCCCAGCGAGCGCGTTCAGCTGGTCAAGGGCCTGGTACTCCTCGCCGCGGTGGCGTTCGACATCTGGACCAAGCGCCGAGCAGCGAGCGGCAAGGGCAACAAGGGTGACAAGGGTGACAAGGCTGCGCCTCCGAGCAGCTATCTGGGGGTGCCCGTGCCTGCCGAGATGTTCTCCGGTGCCGAGCCCGGTAAGCCTGCGCCCACCACGACCGGTTCTGCGGTGACCACACCCACGTAATCGACACGGTCGCGGGCACCGCAGGACCGGGCATGCTGTGATTGTCTTCGACCAGGAAGGGAGGCTCGGCAAAGATGACACCGACTCGCGGACCCGCCATGACCGACGTCGCCCGGCTCGCAGGCGTGTCTCATCAAACCGTCTCCCGCGTCATCAACGGTCATCCCAACGTGACCGAAGCGACGAGAAACAAGGTGGCTCAGGCGATCTCGGAGCTCGGGTACCGACCGAACACTGCTGCACGCGCTCTGGTCACCGGCCGCAGCAAGACCATCGGAATCGTGGGGACCGGAAACGCTCTCTACGGTCCGGTGTCGACGCTCTACAGCGTCGAGTACGCAGCCCGTCACGCCGGCTACTCCGTGGTGGTCGGCGTGCCCACCTCGTTCGACGAGTCGGCGATCATCACCTGCGTGCGCCGGTTGCAGAAGCAGGGTGTCGACGGCGTCGTCGTCATCGCGCCTCTGCGAACCGACGGCGGTGACATAGCCGATCTGGCCGGGGAGCTCCCGCTGGTCGCCGTCGAGGGCTCGCCTGCCGGTGATCTGGCCGTCGTCTCGGTGGACCAGATCGCCGGAGCCAGAGCCGCGACCGAACATCTGCTCTCGCTCGGACACAGCGCCGTGTGGCACGTTGCCGGCCCGCTGGGGTGGTACGAGGCAGCCGACCGCGTCACCGGATGGCGGATGGCCCACGAGGATGCCGGCGTGGAACCACCGGCGACCCTCAGCGGCGACTGGACCGCGAAATCGGGCTTTCTGGCCGGCAGCGAACTGGCCCGGAACGCCGACGTCACCGCAGTGTTCGCAGGCAACGACTCCATGGCGCTCGGGGTGCTACGCGCACTGAACGTGCACGGAAAGCGAGTGCCGGAGGACGTCAGCGTGGTCGGCTTCGACGATGTTCCCGACGCGGAATTCTTCTCGCCGCCCCTGACCACCATCCGCCAGGAATTCACCGACGTCGGCGTGCGAAGCGTCGAAATTCTGCTCGACCAGATCGACACCGGAAACCGAAGCACGAGGCGTTCGAGTATCGAACCGACCCTCGTGATCCGAGCGAGCACCGGCGGCGCTCACATACGCAACTGAATCTCGACGAGGAGACGTGCGTCGGAATCGGTGAGATCGAGATCGAGAATCTGCTCGACGCGTCGAATGCGGTAGCGCAGGGTGTTCGGGTGAATGTGCAGTCGCTCGGCGGCAGCCCGAACGTCGCCGAAGCACGCCAGATAGAACTCGAGACTCTCGCGCATTCTGGAGTCGTTGGTGGCGTCGTAGCGGTCGAGGGCGGTGATGCGTGGGTCTCGCAGCTGGTCGTGATTGGTGATCAGTTCCAGGATTTCGCCCAGCAACACCGAGGTTCTCGACTCTTCCAGCGTCGTGACGCGCACCTCGCCGGTGGTGCCGTCGAGCACTCGGTCCACCTCGAATCTGGCCACGGCCACCCCGTCGAGATCGGCGATCGGCGCAGCGACCGCGGCACGCAGCGCCAGCGAGGTACGCGCCTCGATCCGCCCGACGGCATCGGCGGTCCACGCCGCGATCCCCGTGCCCGACGCCACCCCGGGAAACAGTGCGTAGATTCTCTCACCGATGATGGTGACCAACGAGTCTCGCCGAAAAGCGCTGGCATGCAGTCGAATGGACGGTGCCAGGGCGCTGATCTCGAATTCTCCGCAGGCAGCGAATCCGACGACCGCCGCGGATCCCGAGGTGGGTATCGACAGCGCCGACGCCAGCGACGGGACGTCGACACCGCCGCCCCTGGCCCCGAGCAGGCGCTGAATCTGCAGGGCCTCGTTGGTCGGGGCGTTCGCGATGCGGGTGATCAGTCGGGCCGCGACGGCCGAGGCACCGCGCAGTACCGCGTCGGCGTCGGCGGCGAGTGGGGCGGAGCCCTCCTGTATCCAGATCGTCCCGAGAGTCGTTGCGCTGCCTGAGCTTCGGCGTATACCGACGGCGAGCCGTCTACGAATGCCCAGTTCGGCATCGGCCGGTACGTCGATCACGTCGTCGGTGCGGCGGAGTCGATCGAACACCCCTCGCTCGTGCAGTCTGCGCAGGTAGTCGGCCGGACCTTCACGTCCGAGAATAGACAGGGTCCGCAGTTCGTCGGCCGCGTCGTCGGATGCCGAGTAGGCCAACACATGTGAGCGCTCGTCCTCGATGCTCACCATGCCCTTCGTCAGTGACGCCACCGTCTGCGCGAGTTCGTAGAGGTCGGTGTCGGCTCCGAACAATCCGTCGTCGGGGCTCTGGGCGCGCACCTGGTCCAGGACTCCGCGCATCATCGACAGCAGGAGTTCCCACCGTGTCTGCTGGTGCACCGCGACCAATGCGATACCCGTCTCCCGCGCACCGTGGGACAGCGCCGTCGAGGTTGCGACTTTGGTCAGCACCGCGAGCGGTCGGTCTGCGACGGGGCGCAACGCGAGATCGTCGAACCACCGCACCACATCGGCCTCGGTCACGCCGACCAGCAGCGTCAGGTCGGACGCAGTTCCCGGAGGCAGCCGCAGGTCGTCGGCATCGAGCAGCGCGACGGACTCGACGGCCATGTCCGTTCCCGCGGGCGCGAGGACGAGTTCGACGACGGCGCTGTGTAGAGAGGTCAGCATCGAACGCAGCGACACCGTATTGGCCATACGGACAAGTAGATCACGAATTCTTTGGCCGACGGGCTGATTGAACGACGAGCGGATCGGACTTCAATGAGCAGCACACGCCGAAGACGAGGAGCAGCCATGGACGCCGTCACATCCGTACCGACCCCCACCAACGAGCCGGTCAACACCTACGCCCCGGGTAGCCCGGAACGGGCCCGCTTGCACAGCCGCCTGAGCGAACTCCGTTCCTCCCCCGTGGAGATCCGTCAGGTCATCGGCGGGGTTCACCGCCGGGCCGACGGCCCGGTCGAGAACGTCGTCGAACCGCACAAGCACTCGTCGATCATCGGCAGCTTCACCGGGGCCACCCACCAGGATGTGCGCGACGCCATCGACGCCGCGACGACAGCAGCCCCCGCATGGCGCGATCTCCCCTTCGACGAGCGCGCCGCGGTGTTCCTGCGGGCCGCGGATCTGCTGTCCGGTCCGTGGCGCGAAAGAATCGCTGCTGCAACGATGCTCGGTCAGTCCAAGTCGGCCTACCAGGCAGAGATCGACGCACCATGCGAGCTGATCGACTTCTGGCGGTTCAACGTCACGTTCGCCCGGCAGATTCTCGCCGAGCAGCCCGTATCGGCACCGGGAGTGTGGAATCGCGTCGAATACCGTCCACTCGAGGGCTTCGTCTACGCCATCACCCCGTTCAACTTCACCGCCATCGCAGGCAACCTACCCACCGCGCCCGCGTTGATGGGCAACACCGTGCTGTGGAAGCCCTCGCCCACCCAGGCAGTGGCCGCGTATCTGACGCTCCAGTTGCTCGAAGCCGCAGGTCTGCCACCGGGGGTCATCAACCTCGTCCTCGGCGACGGGCCGATGGTGTCCGACGTGGCCCTCGCCGATCCGCGTCTGGCCGGAATCCATTTCACCGGGTCCACCGCGACGTTCCAGACGCTCTGGCGCGAGGTGGGCAACAACATCTCGAACTACCACTCGTATCCACGGCTCGTCGGCGAGACCGGCGGCAAGGACTTCATCGTCGCGCACAGCTCTGCCGATCCGGATGTGCTGACCACCGCCATGATTCGCGGTGCGTTCGACTTCCAGGGACAGAAGTGCTCGGCAGCGTCCCGGGCGTTCGTACCGAAATCTCTGTGGGCCTCGATGGGCGATACGTTCATCGAGCAGGTCTCGGCGTTGAAGTACGGTGACGTGACCGACCTGTCCAACTACGGCGGAGCCGTCATCGACCGAAAGGCGTTCGACCGCAACGCAGCTGCTCTCGACCGAGCCAAGTCCGTGTCGAGCCTGACCATCGCCGCCGGCGGTACCTGCGACGACACGGAGGGGTACTTCGTCTCCCCCACGGTGCTTCTCGGCGACGACCCCACCGACGAGGCCTTCACCACCGAGTACTTCGGCCCGATCCTCGCCGTGCACGTCTACGACGACGCCAGGCCCGACGCCTATGCCGAGACGCTGCGCGCCGTCGACTCCGGATCGAAGTACGCGCTGACCGGAGCCGTCATCGCCACCGACCGCACCGCCGTCGAACAGGCCCATGCGGCACTGCGATTCGCCGCAGGCAACTTCTACGTCAACGACAAACCCACCGGCGCAGTGGTGGGACAGCAGCCGTTCGGCGGAGCCCGCGCGTCGGGAACCAACGACAAGGCCGGCTCGCCGCAGAACCTGCTGCGGTGGACCTCGGCCCGCACCGTGAAGGAAACGTTCGTTCCGCCGACCACCCACGGCTACCCACACCAGGAAGGCGAGGGCACGCGATGACCACGCTACTGAGCAATCCGCTGCGGCCTGCCCTGCTGGCGGCGGCACGTTCACCGAAACTGCAGGCGACGGTGACGCGGCTACGCGCCACCCGATCCCTCGTCGACCGTTTCGTGGCAGGCGAATCCGAGCCTGCGGCCGTCACTGCAGTGGACGCCCTGCTGGCGTCGGGCCGGTTCGTCTCGGTGGACTACCTCGGCGAGGACACCACCGACCGAGGCCAGGCGAGAGCAACCGTGGACGCGTATCTCTCCCTGATACAACGCTTTTCGACTCGCCGGGCCGATGCGACAGCCCTGGAGATCTCGCTCAAGCTGTCTGCGCTCGGCCAAGGAATCGACCGAACCCTGGCGCTGGAGAACGCACGAACGATCTGCACCGCTGCCACTGCGGCCGGGGTGTGGGTGACGGTGGATGCCGAGGACCACACCACCACCGATTCGACCCTGTCGATCGTCCGCGAACTGCGCGTGGACTTTCCGGATCTGGGGACGGTGCTGCAGGCATACCTGCGGCGCACCGAAGCGGACTGCCAGGACCTGTCCGGGCCGCGATCTCGAATCCGACTGTGCAAAGGTGCGTACAACGAACCGTCGTCGGTGGCATTTCAGGGTGCACGGGAGGTCTCCGACTCCTACCTCCGGTGCCTGACGATCCTGATGAACGGCCGCGGTTACCCCATGGTGGCCTCGCACGACCCGGAGATGATCGAGGCGGCAGACAGGTTGGCGGCGGCCGCAGGACGGTCGTCCGAGGAGTTCGAGTTCCAGATGCTCTACGGAATCCGTGATCCCGAGCAGCGTCGACTCGTGGACGCCGGGCGCAACGTACGCGTGTACGTCCCGTACGGATCGCAGTGGTACGGCTACTTCATGCGCAGACTGGCCGAGCGTCCGGCGAATCTGATGTTCTTCGCGCGATCGGTGCTCTCGCGTACGTAGCGGGTTCACCGAAGTACTCGATTCCCGCACCCAGGAGTCGGCCGCCGCTTCCTCTCGGCGTTCTGGCGTGGATTAGGTTCTGCGACATCGGGGCACCCTGGCTGCATGGCAAATTACAGAGTTATCGATCCGCACGGAACCGTTGTCGAGACCAAGGACATCTCCAGTTCCGAGGACGCGCACGCCTGGTTCAAGGACAGCCGCGCCGACAACGAGGAGTTGGGGTGGCGACTCGAGGTCGAGCACGACGGCGAGTGGGCGTTCTTCAGCGACTCCGAAGGAACCAAGGACTAGTTCGCCTGAGCCGAAACACTTTCGGACGATCCTGAGCCACGGCCATGCCGTCGAGCAGGGTCGTCCGTTGTGGAATCGGGGTTCGAACGAACAGTGGGCAGCCCCGGTACTGGAGCTGCCCACCTCTTGTCGCGGCGATGAACGCCGGGGTACTACTGGTCGTTCGTAGGACGAGCCGTCGGAATCGTGGACTCGAGATCGGCGACCTGGAGCAGACGCGAAACAGAGCGTCCGGCGACGATCGACCATGATGCGCCGATGCCGGCCGTGTAGTCACGGACTGCATCGAAGACTGTGAGACCTGCGATGCCGAAGAATTCGACATTGTGCAGATCGAGGGTGACATGCCGTTTGCTGGACACGCGGCTGCAGACGAAATCGGAGAACATCGGCGCGCTGCGCATGTCGATGTCGCCGTGGACGGCGACGACGAGTGAGCCGTCGGGGCCGTCGTGCGCAGTGAAGATTGCTCCGGTTGCTGCGACGGACACGGACTTCTCCGCGACTGTCACCGGGGTGGTTCGAACTTTGTTGCCTGAAGATTCAACACTCATGGCAGATCCCATCGATCGGTCGAACTGAGGGGGAAACCGATTGACGCAGCGGGAGCAGAATGTTGCCTGACCCGGACGCCGACTTCGCTGCGTTTCCCCGTGACCGGCTGTTAGCTCAACCAGGGCCAACCCTACGTCACAGGCAGCCTCAGCGTCCAGCATCGGTTCTGCACAGGCCGCCCACCAGCGGTTCGAACACCGCGCCGCGCAGGCACCCTACGCGCGACCGCTGTTTCCCAGGTCGGCATGGTGTTCTCGCATGGCTCCGATGAGCGCTTCGAACACCCGATGCGCGGCGGCGAGATCATCATCGGGCAGGTCTGCCAACGCGGTGCTCGTGCGCTTGCCGAGGGGGCCGAAGAACCCGCGAGCGACCTCCATCCCGTGCTCGTCGTATCGCAGAATGACTTTGCGTCGATCGGATGCGTCGGATTCGCGGCGGATGTGACCGGAGGTGATCATCCGCTCGACGAGGTAGGTCATCGCCGCCGACGACAGCCCCAACATCGTGCCCAGTTCCCCCGCCGTCAGCGGCGCACCCTCGACGTCGGCGACCATGACGTGAAGAAGCGCACGAAAGTCGTTGGGCCGCAGGCTGTGTAGAGCACCGAACACTTGGCCGATCTGTTCGGAGACCGACGACAGCGCTCGTAGATCCGCGGAAATCGCGGATTCGAGGTGGTTTCGGTCGGCCATGTCGGTGGTAACTCCTTCGCTGCGGTCATCGTCAGACTACTGCCCGCAAGAGATTCAGTTGCTTAATATCTAAGTAAATGAGATTGTTTGACCGTGGACAGCACTCGAACCGAGAACAAGACCGTCTGGGACCGTGTCGCGGACGCAGCCACCGGGCGTAGATCCGGTGCCTTGGCGGCAGCGATCGTCATCCTCGCGGTCGCCGTGATGGGATTGGTCGGCAGCAACGATTCCGCCGACCAATCGCCGAACTCGTTGCCGACGTCGGCCGAGTCCTACCAGGTGGACGAGCTGCTCTCCCAGTTCTCGGACTCCGACACCGCACCCGTGATCCTGGTTCTGAGCCGCGCCGATGGCGGCGACCTGACACCGACCGACATCGAGAGCGCAGCTGCCGCGCAGAGCAGGCTCCTCGCCGTCGATCGCTCGGTGCCGGACGAGCCCGGCCCGCCCCCGATCGTCGCACCCGACGGCAAAGCGGCGATTGCGCTGGTCCAGGTCGATTCCGAGTTGTCGGGCTTCACGCTCAACGAACTGATCACCGAACTGCGGTCCGCTGCGAGCGACGGCCTGTCACCCGATCTCGATGCTCAGGTCACCGGCGGACCCGCCTTCGGTGCCGACATCGCGAACTCGTTCTCCGGTGCCAACTTCACACTTCTCGCCGTCACCGCACTCGTGGTGGCCGTCCTCCTCATCGTCACCTATCGATCGCCCATCCTCTGGCTGGTGCCGTTGGCCGTCATCGGTTTCGCCGACCGATTCGCCACCACCGTCGGCACCGTGCTCGCCCAGGCCACCGGCCTCTCCTTCGACGGTTCGACCTCCGGAATCACCAGTGTGCTGGTGTTCGGCGCAGGCACGAACTACGCACTGCTGCTCATCTCTCGATACCGCGAGGAGCTGCGTCGCGAGCCCGATCATCGCCTCGCCCTGCACCGCGCTGTTCGCCAGGCCGGGCCCGCCATCCTCGCCAGCAACGCAACCGTCGTGCTGGCACTGCTGACCTTGCTCCTCGCGATGCTGCCGAGCACCCGCAGCCTGGGGGCGCTGGCCGCGGCCGGCCTCGTCGTCGCAGCAGTGTTCGTGCTGTTCGTACTGCCGCCCCTGCTGAAACTGTGCGGTCCGAAGCTGTTCTGGCCCTTCGTTCCCAAGGAATCGGACCGGGACACCACCACGGAAGGCGTCTGGCACTCGATCGCCGCAGGCGTTGCCCGACGCCCCGTCGCCACCGCCTCGGTCACGATCGTTGCGCTACTGGCCTGCTGCGGCGCATTGTTCGGGACTCAGATCGGACTCTCGCAAACCGAGCAGTTCCGCGTCACCGCCGAATCCGTCGAAGGCTTCGACACTCTCTCCCAGCACTTCCCGGCCGGATCAGCCGATCCGATGACGGTCCTCGCTCCCACCGCAGACATCGACGGAGTCATCAGCACCGCCGAGGGCATCGACGGCGTCGTCTCGGTCGATCGCGTCGCGGATTCCGACACCGGACTCACCCGGCTCTCGGTCGTCACCGATGCGGCCCCCGCATCCGACGAGTCGTTCGCCGTCGTCGGCGATCTCCGCGCCGCACTCACCGGTGTGGACCGTGCATTGGTGGGCGGCAGCGACGCCAAAGCACTCGACACCAGCGACGCAGCGGCCCGCGATCGCCTCGTGGTCATTCCCGCGATCCTTGCGGTCGTGCTCGCCGTGCTCCTGGTACTGCTGCGCGCCCTCGTTGCACCCGTGATCCTGGTTGCCACAACGGTATTGAGCGCCGTGGCCGCCATCGGAGTCGGCAGCTGGGTGAGCCTGCACGTCTTCGGATTCCCCGCCCTCGACGACAACACTCCGCTGTTCGCGTTCCTGTTCCTGGTCGCGCTCGGAGTGGACTACACCATCTTCCTGGTCACTCGCACCCGCGAGGAGACGCCTCGGCACGGCACCAGGTCTGCCATCGTGCGGGCGGTCTCGGCTACCGGAGGTGTCATCACGAGCGCCGGAATCGTTCTGGCAGCAGTCTTCTGCGTGCTCGGCGTCCTACCGCTGATCACCCTGACCCAACTCGGCATCATCGTCGGACTCGGCATTCTGCTCGATACCTTCGTGGTACGCACCGTGGTGATTCCCGCCCTGTTCACCCTCATCGGCCCGGGGATCTGGTGGCCGAACAGGATCGACTCGAGCACGAACACAACCGCAACTCAAGGAGCGAACACATGAAGATCCGCAACGCATTCGGCCGCACCGCACTCGTCGGTGCCCTCGCCGCGGGTGCACTGCTGACCGCGGCCCCGGCTCAGGCCCAGCCGGTCGGACCGCTGGGATCGGTCGGCCTCGAGCCACTGGCTCCGATCCCGTCGCTCGATGTCGAGCGTTACCTGGGCACCTGGAACCAGGTTGCCGCGGTACCGCAGCCGTTCAACCTGATCTGCGCCCGTGACACCCAGGCGAACTACCAGATGATCGACGCGTCCAACATTCGCGTCGAGAACACCTGCACCACCTGGACGGGCCAGGAGAACCGCATCGTCGGCAACGCACGAGTCAACGACACCGTCACCAATGCCCAACTGCACGTGAGCTTCCCGGGCGTCCCCACACAGGAGAGCCAGGAGGGGCCGACCAACTACATCGTGGCCTACATCGCCGACGACTACTCGTGGGCGTTCGTCGGAAGCCCCACCCGCACGTCCGGATTTGTGCTCAAGCGCACGCCCGACGTCAGCGTCGAGCAGTTCCGTGAGATCCGCAGCGTCGTCGAATCGCTGGGTTACGACTCGAACTTCATCACCACGACGCCCACCCCGGGCGGCGCGACGACGATTCAGCAGCTCTCGACGGTGTAACTGCGGCGGAGCCGCAGTGGCGCGGTTGAGTGCCCCAGGGGGGACTCAACCGCGCCACTGCGCGGACCGCACTCAGCTCGCGGACAGGATCGAGATCGCGAAGATCAAGCTGTCGCCCGGCTCGATTCCAGCTGCCGGATTGCCGCTCGCATAGCCGTCGGCCGAGGTGACCGCCACGGCGACGGTCGAGCCGACGGTCTGTCCGGCGATGGCCTTCTGGAAGCCGGCGACGACTCCGTCGAGTGGGAATTCGACCGGCGCGCCCCGCTCGAAGCTGCTGTCGAACGTTTCGCCGGTGCGTCCGTTGACGCCCATGTAGCAGACGGACACCTCGGCGTCGGCTGCGATGACCGGCCCGTCCCCCGCCGTCAGAGTTTCGACCTGCGTCTCGGCGACGGTGAACGGCGTCTCGACGGTGACCGCGGGCGCGGCCGTGTCGGTCGATCCGACGACGGCGATGCTGCCGGAGTCCCCGGCCAGCGTCCATCCGGGGGTGGCTGCGGCGTCGGGTGTCGCCGTGGGGCAGGTGCTCGAGGCGGCCGCGGCACCGGCGGCGGACGACGCCGAGGAGGTGGAGGTCGCCGCGGACGAGGTGTCGGAGTCCGAGCTGCACGCACCCGTCAGCAGGGCGAGCGAGACGGAGGCGGCCAGGAACACGGTGCGGGTGTAGGAGTGATTCACCGCGCCCACGCTACAAGTACCGCCCCCGGTGCCCGTCACACAGCGGCGCGGAGTACGTCTGCGACCGGGGTGGATGCACGACCGATCAGGGTCTGCAGGTCTCCGGAATCGGTATCCAGCTCGCCGCGAGCGATTCCTGCGTCCGCGCTGGCCAACATGGTTGCCACGAAGTCGGGCAGTCCCGCGCCCTGAAGAATTGCGGCGTACTCGGACTCGGTGACGTCCTTGTAGACGATCGACTTGCCGGAGAGCTCGCCGATGACGGCCGCAAGCTCGGCGTAGGTGAGGCGTTCGTCGCCGCCGAGCTCGTAGATCTTTCCACCTTGATCGTCGAGTGTCAGTACGGCTGCGGCCGCGGCGGCGAAGTCGACGCGAGACGCGGCGGCGAGCTTGCCGTTGCCTGCCGCGCCGAGGAGCACCCCGCCCTCGATGGTCTGTGCGAGCGAGCCGAGGTAGTTCTCCCAGTACCAGCCGTTGCGGAGAAATACCGCCGGAATGTCGGACGCGGCGAGGCGTTCCTCGGTGGCCTTGTGCTCGGGCGCGAGGCTCACTCCCGACGTGTCGGCGGCGAGCAGGCTGGTGTAGGCGATGAGGCCCACTCCGGCGGCCTCCGCTGCCTCGATCACGTTGATGTGCTGCGCAATTCGCTGGCCTACCTCCGAGCCCGAGACGAGCAGCAGCTTGTCGACGCCCGCGAGAGCCGCCGTCATCGCGGCGGAATCGGAGTAGTCGGCGACCCGAACCACGACGCCCCGTTCGGCCAGCGACGAGGCCTTGTCTGCGTTTCGGACGACCGCCACGATGTCGGCGGGTGCGACGCCACGCTCGATGAGTGCGTCGACGACGAGTCCGCCGAGGTTGCCCGTTGCTCCGGTTACCGCTGTGGTCATGATCGAACTCCTGAGGTTGAGGTTTCAAGTACCCACTCACTATGCACTTACTTTTCGTACAGTGCAACCCCTCACGTCATCACTCACTCTTTCGCATGCGCTAGCATGGCGATATGCCAGAGCCCACGGAATCACTCGAAGCATCCGTCTTCGCGCGTGACTGTGCGTCGAGGCAGACATTGCAGAACGCCACCAGCAGGTGGGGTGTGCTCGCGCTCGCCGCCCTCACCGAGGGCGACTACCGATTCAATGCGTTACGCCGACGAGTCGACGGCGTCAGCGAGCGCATGCTCTCGCAGACCCTGCAGACCCTCGAGCGGGACGGGCTCGTGGTGCGCACCGTGCAGGGGACCATCCCACCGAAGGTGGAGTACAGCCTCACTCCGCTGGGCCGCGACGTCGGCACCCGATTGAGCGGTCTCATCGAACTCATCGAGGGCAACATGCCTGCCGTTCTCGAATCACGCGCCGAACACGACGCCCGCTGATCGGCCGGGCTCACGCGGGAGGCGTCACCAGGCACCACTCGTTGCCTTCGGGGTCGAGGAGCACCTGAAAGGTTCCCGCTGCGTCGGAGTGTCGGTCGCCGAGCACCCTCGCGCCCAGTGCCACAGCCTGCCCGACGGCACGGTCGATATCCGATACATCGACGTCGAGATGGAGCCGGTTCTTGCCGGCCTTGCCCTCCGGGACTCGCTGAAATGCCAACCGAGTGAACCCGGGGACGTCGACGAAATGCCACGACTCGTCGCGCACCGTCGGCTCTCCGCCGAGCACCCCGGCCCAGAATCGCGCCAGCACCGCCGGCTCTCGGCAGTCGAAAACGACCTCGTCGATGCGTCCGATCATGGCCTCATCGTAGGGACCGAGAACAGCACCCGGTTGCGTTATCTCAGCGTTACTTTACCGAGACGCTTTCGAGATCCCGATGAACCCGCGCCGCGCCCGGGCAGGTCGAGACTCGAAGCCAGGACGTGCGGGCCGTCCGCAACCTCGGCCCGGTGACCGACACGCTCGGCACACCGGTGCCGACGCACTGATCTGGGGAGGCATTCACCATGTTCCACACCAAGAGGATTGTCGGCGGAGCGGCAGCATTCGGATTCGCCTGCGCGTTCGCAGCACTGGTACCCGGCACCGCATCCGCAGCACCGGTCGCGTGTACCACCGCACCCGGAGGGGCCGACGTCGCTGCGCTCGTCGGAGGATCGCAGTGCGACAGCTCCGCGGACGTCGCAAGTGCTGCGGCCGGCCTCGGCCTCGAGGGGTGGGGTTCGGCCGAGGCGATGAACAACGCAGCCGCCCTGGCCCTCGGACTGAACGGTGGAACTGCAGTCAGCAACGGCAGTTTCGGTGGTGCGCCTGCAGCGATCGCCTTCGGCCCCGGTGCCGTCGCGCAGAACACCGCAGCCGGCCTCGGGCTCTCCATCGCGGTGGCAGCACCGGGCTCCACCATCACCCTCACCCCGACCGGCGCGGTGTGCGACGGTGCCGGAATTGCCGGCAGCTTCACCACTCTGCAGGGCTGCATCGGCTGACGCGCGCTACGGGGGGGCTCCGCGCAACGGAGTGCGCCGAGTGGGCGATATGGGTGTCACCGAAGGCCGCGTGATCTACAGTCTCAATGACCTACAGTCTCGGTCACCCACAGTCTCGGAACGCGGGCCGGCAACGACCCGCTGAACAAGGAGTTCGACGGCAATGATGTCCTACCTGCTCTACGACGTTCTGCTCCCCCAACTCGGCCACGACGTCGCGTCGTACTGGGCGCACCTGCTGGTTGTCGCCCCGGTCTGAGTTCTGAGGCCGGACACGACAAAGGCATCCCCGCTCGGCCACGCAGGCCGGGCGGGGATGCCTCGTTCGAAACCGGAATCGAATCAGACCGGTTGGGGCAACAGTCGGGTCAGCACATCGGACAGAGTCACGACGCCGACGCTGCGCGCCGGATCGTCCGCCGCCGCCGAACCGTCGACCACCAGGGCCAGATGATGCCGGGTCTCGCGCATCGACTGCAGGGCAACGTATACCGGCGTCGTCGCCTCGAGCGTGTATGCCGGACGCGTGATCTCGGCGAGAGTCTGCGGAGCGGTCAACGTATCGCGCACGTGCACCACTCCCTTGACCACGTCGGCGTCGCTGACCAGGATCCGCAGATGCCCCGAGCGACGCGAGGCTTCGCGCACGTCGTCGATGGTGGCCGTCGACGGTACCGACGTGGGCTTGCCGAACTGGCGCACCAGGTCGCCGACGGTCAGTTCCTGCAGTTCGAGCGCACTCGAGATCTGCGCCTGGTAGCTGGCGTCGAGAGCACCGACGTTCACCGAATGCTCCACCAGCTGACGTAGATCGTCGGCGTTCTGGCCGGTACCCACGGTGTCGGCCGGCTCGACGCCGACCCGCCGCAGGCACCAGTTCGCCATGTTGTTCAGTGCCGTCAGAACCGGACGGGTGAGAAACATGAACCCGCGCATCGGGATTGCAAGCATCGTCGCCGACTTCTCCGGATGGGCGATGGCCCAGGACTTCGGAGCCATCTCACCGACCACCAGGTGCAGGAAGGTGACGACGATCAGCGCGAGCACGAAGCCGAGAACGTCGGCGAACCAGTACGGCAGGCCGCCGCTCTCGAACAGCGGAGTGAGCCAGTAGTGCACGGCCGGCTTCGTCGTTGCGCCGAGACCGAGGGTGCAGACCGTGATGCCGAGTTGCGAGCCGGCGAGCAGGACGGTCAGCTCGGACGAGCTGCGCAGCGCGGCACGCGCAGAGCGCGAATTGGGAGCCGCGTCTTCGAGCCGATGCCGCTTGGCGGCCAACAGCGCGAACTCGACGGCCACGAAGAACGCACTGGCAGCGATGAGGCCGATCGTGACGGCCAGGAAGACCCAGATGTTGCTCATCGGTGCACACTTTCCTTCGTCTCGGCCGACTCGTCGTCGTGCTCGGGGTCACGCTCGCCGAGCGTCAGAGTCAGCAGGGACGGGACGTGGCTGTCGATCTCCTCGATCTCGAGGATCACGAAGCGAACGGGACTCTCCTCGTCGTTCGCCAGATCGGCGTTGTCCGGTGGTAGGTCCACTTCGATCCGTTCCCCGACGTCGGGGAGAGATCCGTTGTGCGCGATGGCAAAACCGGCGATGGTCTCGTAATCGCCCTCGGGCAGATCGATACCGATGGCGCGTTCGACCTCGTCGACGTGCACCTCACCGGCCATGGTCCAGCTGCCGTCGTCGGCACTGACAGGGCTCGGGTCGGACAGGTCGTCGTCGTGCTCGTCGGTGATCTCGCCGACCAGCTCCTCGGCCAGGTCCTCGATCGTGATGACGCCGGTCAGACCGCCGTATTCGTCGATGACACAAGCCAATTGGTTCTTCGTCGAACGCAACTCGCGCATCGCGTCGGGCAGGCTCTGGATCTCCGGAAGGATCAGCGCGTCACGCGTGAGCTCGGAGATCGGCGTGGAACCCGGCACCGTCGCGGACAGGACGTCCGCGAGATGCACGACGCCGACGATGCCGTCGTCCTCGTCGAGCACCGGGTAGCGAGAATGCTCCTGACCCATCAGGGCCGCGACCTCGGCGAGGGTGTCGGTGTCTCGGACCGTGGCCGAACGAGAGCGCGGGATCATCGCGTGTTCGACTGTGCGAGTGGGGAAGTCGAGGATGCGGTCGAGCAGCGTCGACAGCTCGTCGGGCAGATCGCCGGTCTCACGCGAGTCCGAGACGATGTGCTCGAGGTCGCGCAGACTGGCCGAATGCTCCACGTCGTGCACCGGCTCGATCTTGAGCGCCTTGAGCAGCAGGTTCGACGACTGGTCGAAAATGGTGATCAACCACCCGAAGAGCTTGAGGTAGATGGTCGTCGACAGCGAGAGCCATCGAGCCACCGGCTCGGGGCGGGCGATGGCGAAGTTCTTCGGGAACAGTTCACCGAAGAGCATCTGCACGAACGTCGCGAACGTGATCGCCAGAACGGCACCCAGGCCGACACCGACGGCCGTCGGAACTCCGACGCCGCCCAGTATCGCGCCGAAAGACTGACCGATCAGAGGTTCGGCGACGTAGCCGACCAGCAGTCCGGTGACCGTGATGCCCAGCTGAGCACCGGACAGCATGAACGACGTGCGTTTGGTGACGGTCAACGTACGAGCTGCGACGGCGTCACCGGCCTCGGCGCGAGCTTTGAGCCGGGACCGGTCGACGGTCATGTACGCGAATTCCTGGGCTACGAAGTAGCCGGTCGCGACGGTGATGAGGAAAACGACGAGCAGGCCGAGCAGAAGAGTGAGCAGAACGCTCATTCGCCGGACACCGCCTCGCACGTAGTAGCCGTGGTGCGGGGGGCCGTGTCCGGCCCGGGTTTATCGCTGTCCATGATTCCTCGGGGTCGTATGGGGTGAAGTTTGTCCGATACTACCGGGTCACGGCGCCTTCACGACGAGTACGGGAACCGGGCAGTCCAGGAGCACCCGCTGCACGGTGCTGCCCATCAGGAACTTGCCCACCGCGGAACGACGCTTGGAGCCGATCACGACCATGCCCGCACCGACGTCTGCGACGAGGTCGACCAGAGCGCCGGCCGGGTCGCCGCCGTCGGGTTCGACGCGCACGGTGGTCGCGATCCCCGGCAGTGTTCGCTCGACCTCTGCCTGCGCCGAATTGCGATCGTCCGCGGACACCGAATCTCGGTCCACCACGGACAACACGATCAACGGGGCCTGACGCAGCTCGGCCTCGGCGGCACCGCGGCGCAACGCTTCCTGACCCTCCGGTGTGTTGCTCATCGCTACTGCCACTGCGCTCGCTACCGACACGTTCTCTCCCGTTGCTCGTTGCTCGTATCCACCGAGGATCACCCTCGGAGAGTTGTGAACTGGACTAATCAGACAAACTGTATCTAACCTGACGCTGTGACACACCACACGAAAGGTCTCTGATGGCGATATCGCCCACACTGCTACGAACGGCCGGAGCCCTGGTGGTGGTGGGAGCAGTCACCGTCGCCGGAATCGATGCCGCTCGCAGTGCCAGCGGCTCCGACGCCCGAGCCAAACTGACACTGATCGCACCTGCTGCTGCGGGCGGCGGCTGGGATCTCGTCGCCCGTGAATCGCAGCAGGCGCTGCGCAGCGACGGCATCGTCAACAACGCCCAGGTCGTCAACGTTCCCGGTGCAGGCGGCACCATCGGCCTGAGCCAACTCGAGAACCTCAGCGGGCAGCCCACCACCGTCATGATCACCGGCACCGTCATGCTCGGCGGTATCGCGATCAACAACTCCGAGACCACCCTTGCCGACACCGTCCCGATCGCCAAACTCGCCGAGGACTTCGAAGTGTTCGTCGTCCCGAAGGACTCGCCGATCCAGAACCTCGAGGACATGATCGAGGCCTGGCGCGCCAACCCCGGAGGCCTCCCGATCGGCGGCGGTTCACTCGGCGGCATCGACCACATCGTGGCCGGCCAGTTGGCACAGGAAGCCGACATCGACCCGGCCGCAATCAATTACATCGCCTACTCCGGCGGCGGCGAGGTACTGACGTCGCTGCTGTCGAACACCGTCGGCGTCGCGGTCAGTGGGTTCAACGACTTCCGCGACCAGATCGAGGCGGGCAACGTGCGTGCACTCGCGGTGGCCGCGCCCGAGCCGCTCGAGGGATTCGACGTGGACACGTTCATCGAACAGGGCTACAACGTCGACCTCGTCAACTGGCGCGGAATCGTTGCGCCCCCGGGGATCTCGGACGAGGACCGACAGACGCTCGTCGATATCGTCACCGAGATGGTCGAGACCGAGCAATGGGCGACGGCCGTCGAGCGCAACCGCTGGAAGGAATCGGTTCTGACCGGAGACGAATTCGGAGAATTCCTCGACGTCGAGCAGACACGCATCACCGGAATTCTCGAGGAGTTGGGGCTGGTATGACAACAACGACCACCGACACGGACACCGGTACGTCCCGATCGTTCTGGACGGGCCGTAGCGGATTGATCGTTCCGGCGCTGCTCGTCGCACTCGGAGCCTTCCTGGTCTACGGAACCGTCACGATGCAGGTTCCACCCACCGCCACATCACCTGGCCCGCAGGTCTTTCCGGCCATCGTTGCAGGCGGCTGCTTCATCGTCGCCCTACTGGTCACCATTCAACTGTTGATCAAGCCCGACGCCGTCGACCGCGGTGTCGACGGCGACGGCGTGCCGCACACCGGCACCGTCAGCAACTGGCGCACACTGTCGATCACCGTCGGATCGGTGGCCCTGTTCATCGCGCTCCTCGACCCGCTCGGCTGGGTACTTGCCGGAGCGCTGCTGTTCTGGGGTGTCTCGGTCGGATTGGGCGGCCGCCGCTACGTGTTCGACGCAGCCGTCGCGCTGCTGGTCTCGAGCGCGGTTCAGATTGCATTCTCCGCGGGCCTCGGCCTGACCCTGCCCGGCGGCGTTCTCGCCCAGATCTTCTGACGGAGCTGACTTCACGATGGATTCATTGAGCAATCTGATCGACGGGTTCGGCACCGCGCTGACACCGATGAACCTGGTCTGGGTGTTCGTCGGCGCGCTGCTCGGTACTGCCGTCGGCGTCCTGCCCGGTCTCGGCTCTGCCATGGCGGTGGCCCTGCTACTGCCCGTCACCTTCACCCTCGACCCCACCGCGGCGCTGATCATGTTCGCCGGAGTGTATTTCGGTGGCCTGTTCGGCGATTCGATCTCCGGCATCCTGATGAACACCCCCGGCAACAGCACCGCGATCGCCGGGACGTTCGAGGGTCACCGGATGGCCAAGAACGGCCGGGCCCCACAGGCTTTGGCCACCTCGGCCATCGGAGCGTTCATCGGCGGCATCGTCGCCACGACGCTGGTGGTGTTCTTCGCTCCCACGCTGGCGGCGTTGGCGACCAACTTCGGTCCCGCCGAGTATCTCGCCCTCGCGGTGTTCGCGTTCATCGCCACCTCGGCCGTGGTCTCGGACTCGGCGCTCAAGGGCCTGACCGCACTGCTCATCGGCCTCACCCTGGCCGTGATCGGCATCGACGGCCCCTCGGGCGCTTCACGATTCACCTTCGAGGTACCGGCCCTGTTCGACGGCATTCACATCGTCGTCATCACCGTGGCGATGCTCGCGCTCGGTGAGGTCATCCACATCGCATCGAAGATCGGTCGGCCCGAAGATCGGAGTCTGATCAAGTCACAGGGACGACCGTGGCTGAGCAAGGCCGAGTTCCGCGATGCCATGCCGGCCTGGTTGCGCGGCACGGCATTCGGTGTGCCGTTCGGTGTGATCCCCGCGGGCGGCGCCGAGGTACCCAGCTTCCTCGCCTACGGCACCGAGCGCAGGCTCGATCGCAAGCGCGAGAAGCCGATGTTCGGCAAGGGTGCCATTCGAGGCGTCGCGGGTCCCGAGGCCGCCGGAAACTCAACGGCCGGAACAGCAATGGGAGCGCTACTGGCTCTGGGTCTGCCGACGTCGGCGACGGCGGCCATCATGTTGGCTGCCTTCCAGCAATACGGCATGCAGCCCGGACCACTGTTGTTCGAGCGCAGCGGCGACATCGTGTGGGCCCTGCTGGCCAGCCTGTTCGTGGCGATGATCGTGCTGCTGATCCTCAACCTGCCGTTCGCACCGTTGTGGGCGCAGCTGCTAAAGATCCCGAAGAACTATCTCTACGCCGGCATCTCGGTGTTCGCCGCCCTCGGCGTGTATGCGTCGAGCGCCTCGATCGTGGATCTGATCTTCATGCTCGGGCTCGGCATCGTCGGATTCATGATGCGCCGCTACGACATTCCGTTGGCACCGGTGTTGATCGCAGTGATTCTCGGCCCACTGGCCGAGGAATCACTGCGACGCGCACTGGCCGTCAGCGAGGGCGACCCGTCGATCCTCGTCAGCAGCGGCATCACCATCGTGCTGTACGCATTGATGATCATCGCCGTGGTGTTCTCGATCGTCAGCAAGGTCCGCGCCCGCAAGACCGCAGACTTCTAGAGCTGTCTTCACAACCGTTAACCCACAGGTTGTTCAGATGCCCACCTGTGACGGTGGGCATCTGAATATCTGGCCGGTAGACGTCGCCTACTGCTAGTGCTGCAACGCCGGGTAATCCGTGTAGCCCTTGGCACCATCGGTGTAGAAAGTGCTCGGATCCGGCTCGTTCGGGGGCAGATCCTCGCGCCAGCGGTAGGCAAGATCGGGGTTGGCGATCGCCGGACGGCCGACGACGATGGCGTCACCGATGCCGTTGTCGAGCAGCGACAGCGCCTCGTCGCGGTTGGTGATCTCACCGAATCCACTGTTGACCAGTACGGCACCACCGAAGGCCTGCCGCAGATCCTGAACCAGCTCGCCGGCCGGATCCTTGTGCAACACGCTCAGATACGCCAGCCCCAACGGTGCGATTCGGTCGACCAACGCGCGGTAGGTGGCACGCACGTCGTCGGAATCCGTCTCCAGCGCATCCTGAATGTTGTGCGCCGGTGAGATTCGAATGCCCACTTTGCCTGCGCCCAGGGCTGCGACCACTGCCTCGACGACCTCGGCGACGAAGCGCGCCCGATTCTCGGGCGAGCCGCCGTACTTGTCGTCGCGCTGGTTCGATGCCGGCGAGAGGAACTCGTGCAACAGGTATCCGTTGGCACCGTGAATCTCGACGCCGTCCATTCCGGCCGCGATCGCGTTCTTCGACGCCTGCACGAAGTCCTCGATCACCGACGGCAACTCGTCCTCACGCAACGCGCGCGGGGTGGGGTACGCCTTCTTGCCCTCGTACGTGTGGGTCTCGCCGTCGATGGCAATCGCACTGGGTCCGACGACCTCACGGCCACCCGTCGTCGCCTCGTGCGTGACCCGACCCGCGTGCATGACCTGCGCGACGATAAGTCCGCCGTCGGCATGCACCGCGTCGGCGACGTTGCGCCAACCCTCGATCTGCTCGTCCGTGACCAGACCGGGCTGACCGGGGAAGCCCTGGCCTGCATGGCTCGGGTAGGTGCCCTCGCTGACGATCAGGCCGAGGGACGCGCGCTGCTTGTAGTGCTCGACCACCAGTGGGCCCGGCACGCCGTCCTGACCGGACCGAACCCGCGTGAGCGGGGCCATCACCAAACGGTTGTCGAGCTTCAGGTCACCGAGCTCCAACGGGGAAAACAACTTCATGGATCTCTCTCCTCACGGGTGCGTGCACAGTCTTTGCCACTGTCCACTCCGAACCCGAAAGATCCACCGAGCTATTCCGCCTCGAGATATTGCTCACGCCGAAAACAACAGTGGTGTGGATAAGTGCCGCCTGAGGCACCTATCCACACCACTGCCCTATCTGGTCGTTCTGCAGGCTCCACTCCTGCCGAAGGCACTCAGAGGATGTAGAGCATCTCCTGATACGTCGGCAGCGGCCAGAGATCGTCCGCCACCATTGCTTCCAGGGTGTCCGCTGCGGAACGAACGGCGGCCATAGCAGGCAGCAGCTCGTCCTTGGCGTGGGTGGCCTCCGCGAGGGCCTCGCCGCCGGGGTCGGCTTCGAGAGCGGCCTTCAGCGTCGCCAACGCTGCGCGCAGCTCCGACAGTGGAGCCGACACCGCCTGCAGCGCAGTCATGTCCACGTCGTCGACGCCTGCGCCCTTGAGCGCACTGACGTTCTGCGCCAACTCGGTCTGGTAGCGCACCGCAGCGGGCAGGATGGACGTCTGACCCATCTCCAGCGTCAGACGCGCCTCGACGAACACGGTCAGCGCGTACTGCTCGAGCCCGATCTCGTAGCGGGAGTGCATCTCTCGGTGGTTGAAGACCTTGTACTTCTCGAACAGTTCCATAGCCGAATCCGAGATCAGCTCGGGCAATGCGTCGAGCGTCGTACGCAGGTTCGGTAGGCCGCGTGCCTCGGCCTCGATCTGCCAGTTGTCGGAGTAACCATCACCGTTGAACACCACTGCACCGTGTTCGGTGATGATCTCCGTCAGCAGGTTCTGCACGGCGGTATCGAAATCGGTGCCCTCGGCGACGGCCGCTTCGAGGTTGGTCGCCATGTAGTCGAGAGCCTCGGCCATGATCGTGTTGATCGTGACCATCGGGCCGTTGACCGTCTGCATCGAACCGGGGGCGCGGAATTCGAACCTGTTGCCGGTGAAGGCGAACGGGCTGGTTCGGTTGCGGTCGCCGGGGTCGGTCGGCAGCACGGGCAGGGTGTCGGCACCGATCATCATGGTGCCCTTGCCCTTCGACGACGTGGCCGCACCCTTGGCGATCTGGTCGAACACGTCGGCGAGCTGGTCGCCGAGGAAGATCGAGATGATCGCGGGCGGAGCCTCGTTGGCACCGAGGCGGTGATCGTTGGTCGCCGACGCCACCGAGGCGCGCAGCAGACCGCCGTACTTGTGCACCGCGCGGATGACGGCGGCACAGAAGACGAGGAACTGCGCGTTGTCGTGTGGGTTGTCGCCGGGAACCAGTAGCGATCCCAGGTCGGAGTTACCGAGGGAGAAGTTGACGTGCTTGCCGGAGCCGTTGACACCCTCGAAGGGCTTCTCGTGGAACAGGCACTCCATGCCGTGCTTCTTGGCGATGGTCTTGAACGTCGTCATCAACAGTTGCTGGTGATCGGCTGCGATGTTTCCGCGCTCGAACATCGGGGCGATCTCGAACTGTCCTGGTGCGACCTCGTTGTGCCGGGTCTTGGCCGGGATGCCGAGCTTGAACAGCTCGCGTTCGGTGTCCATCATGAAGCCGAGGACACGCTCGGGGATGGCTCCGAAGTAGTGGTCGTCGAATTCCTGACCCTTGGGCGGCTTCGAGCCGAACAGGGTGCGACCGGCGTTGAGCAGGTCGGGACGGGCAAGGAAGAAGTGTCGGTCGACGAGGAAGTACTCCTGCTCCGGACCACAGAACGAGACGATGTTCTCGATGTTCTCGTGCCCGAACAACTTCAGGATGCGCTCGGCATGTCCGCCCATCGCCTGCTGCGAACGCAACAACGGCGTCTTGTGGTCGAGGGCCTCACCGGTCATCGAGACGAACACCGTCGGGATGCACAGGGTGTTGCCGTTCGGGTTCTCGAGCACGTACGCCGGGCTGGTGACGTCCCAACCGGTGTATCCGCGCGCCTCGAACGTGTTGCGCAGGCCGCCGTTGGGGAAGCTCGAGGCGTCGGGCTCGCCCTGGATCAACGTCTTGCCCGCGAATTCGGCGAGCGCGCTGCCGTCACCGACCGGATCGAAGAAGCTGTCGTGCTTCTCGGCCGTCAGTCCGGTGAGCGGGTAGAAGACGTGCGCGTAGTGCGTCGCACCCTTCTCGAGAGCCCAGTCCTTCATCGCGGACGCGACCGCGTCGGCGACCATGGGATCGAGCTTCTTGCCCTTGTCGATCGTCGCCATCACGGACTTGAAGACCGATTTGGGCAGACGCTTCTGCATGACAACCTTGCTGAAGACGTTCTCACCGAAGATCTCGCCCGGCTTCTCGTCTCCGACGAAGCTGACCGCAGGCGGCACATACGCCTCGACGTCTTTGATCGCCTGCAGGCGTACGGTATTTCCACTCATGGCTACCCCTTGACAAGGTGCTGCTCCACAGCTGGATTTTGCGGAGTCCGACCCGGCGACTGTACGAACGCGACGTGGCGGTCGTGTTTCGTCGTTGTGTCCACTGCGAGGCAAAAACGGCGATCGGAGTTTCTTTCCCCGCAGACGGGGGTAACTCCATAGCCAGCATAAACAACTGAAAGGCGTGTTCCATGACCGACGAGTTGACCGTTCGGCGCGTGATCGACGCTCCCCCCGCCTCCGTGTTCACCGCCCTCGCCAACCCCGAGGTCCAGGCGGCAGTCGACGGCTCGGAAATGCTGCGTGGGGCGATCGACCCGACGCCGCTGAGTGCGGTGGGCGATACCTTCGCGATGGACATGTATCAGCCGGAAATCGGCGAGTACGTCATGGAGAACACCTTGTTCGTGTTCGAGCAGGATCGACGCATCGGTTGGATTCCCAATCGCCAGGGCATGGAACCTCGTGGCACGCGGTGGTCCTGGGAGCTCGAGGAGGTCGCCGACGACCGGACAGCGCTCACGCAGGTGTACGACTGGTCGCGCGTCACCGACCCGGAGTTCCGCAAGATGGCCGGGTTTCCGCGGGTGACCGAGGACCAGATCGTCGGCACCATGCGCCGGCTCGCCGACCATCTCGGCGTTCCACTCGAAGACTGAACCTCAACGGCAGGAAAGAACTCTCATGGTCGACGTCACCCGCACCTTCACCGCCGCTGTTCCGCTGGAGAAGGCGGCCGCGTTTCTACGCGACTTCTCCAATGCGCCGTCGTGGGATCCCGGAACCCAGAGCTGCACCCAGATTTCGGACGGACCGGTCGCCGTCGGAACGCAGTGGCACAACGTCTCGAAGCTCTTCGGTATCACCACTGAGTTGACCTACACGTTGGTCACGGACGAGCCTGGCCACATCGTGCTCGAAGGCGAGAACAAAACGGCCACCAGCGTCGACGACATCACGCTGACGGCGGAAGGTGACCGATCGACGCGGATCGACTACCACGCGCAGATCGAGTTCAACGGTGCTGCCAAGGTGGCCGGCCCGTTCCTGAAGGCGGGCTTCGAGGCGAAAGTCGCGCCGGACACCGTGGAGAAGATGACCGAGGCGCTCGAGCGACTGAGCTGACGCCCTACGTACGTGCGACGACGGTGAAGTTGTCCGCCGAGCTCGCCTGGACGTCGGGTGCCACGATCGAACCGTCGTCGGCGAAGATCTCGGAGATGGTGAACCCGGCATCGGTCACCAGTCGTCGCACGTCCGCCACAGTGGTGAAGTGCATGAACGGAGCGAAGTCGTGCGCGGCGAGCGGAGCGACCGCCCACGTTCCTCGATCGACTACTCGAGAACGCGCAGACCACCAATTGGCAACGCTGCGAACGACTCCGGTGGGATCGAGCAGTCGCCTACCGATGGCCGTCACGACGCGTCGGGGTGAGAACGTGAATCGTTGGGTCGGTCTGCTCAACTGAAACGGCGTCTCCCCGAACGACGGTCCGTTGCGGTTGAGAGTGGAGAACACCAGGATTCCGGCCTCACCGAGAACTCGGCGAAACTCTTTCAGTACCCGAACTCGTTCGTCATGGGTCACGGTGTCGATTCCGTTGTTGCTGAACACGATCAGACCGAATTCGCCGTCGGAGAAGTCCGCCAGATCACGCGCGTCGGCCACGTGCGCCTGCAGGTCGGGGAAATTCCGACGAAAGGCGTCGACCATGGTGGGTGCGTAGTCGATCGCAACGTAGCGGTCGCTGATCAGCCGTAGCAACGCCGTGGTTCGGCCACTGCCGACCCCCACGTCCAGTACCGGCGTTCCGCGAGCAACCGACGCAGCCGCGACCAGGGCGGCCGCCTCCCCACGGTCGAGAAACCCATCGGTCGGACCCGCATACTCCACATACGCAGCGGTCACCCGTGCGCTGTCGAACACGTCTCGATTGTGGTCTATGGACACGCGATCACCTCCGCTTCCCACACCGCTGACACAAGCGTCCCGCCCCTGTGGTCAGACGGTACCGGCGAACCCTGAGGTGCGCCTGAGGTCCCGTGCGTCCGCCACACCCCCATCCGGGGGTATTCGTGGGGTGACTCGGATCACTACCGTTCCTCGCATTCGGTATCGCACATTCGCCCGATACCCGACAAAACGGAGGAACCATGACCACTGTCTCACCCGACGACCCGGGTGTGTCCGCACCGACGCCACCTGCGGTGCAGACCAAGACCAGTGTTCGACGGGTCGCTGTCGCCAGTGGCATCGGCACGACGATCGAGTTCTACGACTTCTTCATCTACGGCACCGCAGCCGCGCTGGTCTTCCCGACGATTTTCTTTCCGGCACTCGGCTCCACCGCAGGCACTGTGGCCTCGTTCGCGACGTTCGCGGTCGCGTTCATCGCCAGGCCCGTCGGTGCAGTCCTGTTCGGACACTTCGGTGACCGCATCGGTCGCAAGAAGACCCTGATCTCGACGCTGCTGCTGATGGGGGTGTCCACGTTCGCCATCGGTCTGCTGCCCGGCGCGGAGACGATCGGCGTGGCCGCGCCGATCATCCTGGTACTGCTCAGGTTCGGCCAAGGGTTCGCGGTCGGTGGCGAGTGGGCCGGCGCAACCCTGCTCACGGCCGAATACGCACCGCCCGGCAAACGCGGCTTCTACGCGATGTTCCCCCAGCTGGGACCGTCGGCTGCCTTCATCTTCTCCAGCGCGACGTTCCTCGCGACGGGACTGCTGCTCGGCGATACCAACGAGACGTTCCTGAACTACGGTTGGCGAATCCCGTTCCTGCTCAGCGCCGTTCTGGTGCTCATCGGCCTCTACATGCGGTTGGCCATCGAGGAGACCCCGGTCTTTCGGGCCAACAAGCTCGCCGAGGAGCAGGCACCGGCGAACGCGGCACCGACGAAACTGCCGATCTTCGACGCCTGGCGCATCCAGAAGCGGGAAATCATCACTGCTGCAGGCGCATTGGCATCGCTGTTCGCCTTCTTCTACATGGGGACCGCGTATCTGACGAGCTATGGCACCAAGACACTCGGGTTCGACCGCCCCTTCGTGTTGATCACCGGAATCGGTGCCGCAGTCATCTTCGGCGTCGCCATCGCAGTCTCGGCGACCTACTCCGATCGTGTCGGCCGACGTCGAGTGATCATGGGGGCGTGCATCATCGCGGTACCGTGGTCGATCGCACTGTTCCCCGTCCTCGACACCGGATCACCCGCAGCATTCGTGATAGGCATGTGCGTCACGCTCGCCATCTTCGGAGTTGCCTACGGACCGACCGGAGCCCTGCTTCCCGAGCTGTTCCAGACTCGATTCCGTTACACCGGAGCAGGTTTGGGTTACAACCTCGCCGGAGTTCTCGGTGGCGCGATTCCGCCGATGCTTGCGGCACCGCTCACGGCCGCGTTCGGCAGCATCTCGATCGGCGTCATGCTGGCCCTGCTGTCGGTACTCAGTCTGGTGTGCACCAAGCGGTTGATCGAGACCAAGGACGTCGACATGGCCTGATCCACCGCGAAAGAACCGCAACAACGACGAACCGCGGCCACCCGATGATCGGGTGGCCGCGGTTGCTCGTCGTTTCGGAGCGGACGATCTCTAGTCGTCGCCGCGGGGCGGCGGTTCGACATCTACGCCGCCGGAGTTGTGTTCCGGTCCGGCCGCGGGATGACTCGCAGGTACGCGGCCACGCGTCTTCGCGGCCTCGCTGTCCTTGGTCGCACCCTCGGCGAACTTGCGACGCCAGCTCTCCTCGGGACGGTAGGGGCCCGGCTTCGGCCGAACCTTGCCGCCCGGGAAGGCCAATCGCGCGATGGTCCGCTGGACCATGCCCCACTGCTGAAAGAACGGCCCGGTGTTGTACGGCAATTCGTAGCGCTCGCAGATGTCCTTGATCTTCGGCGCGACGTCCGAGTACCGAGTGCTGGGCATATCCGGGTACAGGTGGTGTTCCACCTGGTAGCTCAGGTTGCCGCTCATCAGGTGGAACAGTGGACCACCATCGATGTTCGCGGCTCCGACCAACTGACGGACGTACCATCCGCCGCGGGTCTCGTTCTCCACCTCTTCCTGACTGAAGGTGTAGGCCTGGTCCGGAAAGTGACCGCAGAAGATGATGGCGTTCGACCAGACGTTACGAATGATGTTGGCGGTGAAGTTCGCGGCCACCGTCGACAGGAACGTGCTCTCGACACCACTGAACCGACTGTCCAGCAGCGCCGCCGTCTTACGGTTCTTGCCGAAGCGAGCCGACCCGCGCAGCTTGGACGCCAGCCGAGACCTTTTGCTCTCCGGCACACGACCGCCCGACGCCAGCTGTGCCAACGCGAACGCTCCGGCGCTGATCAGCGGCCAGCCCACGTAGTCCTTGACGAACTGCTTGCGTGCCTTGACTCCGATGCCCTTGAGATCCTCGACCAGATCCTTCACAGGCTTCTCGCCACGGCGGATCGCCTCGATGTCGAGATCGTGCAGGGCCACGCCCCACTCGAAGAACGCCATCAACAGCACGTTGTAGAACGGCTGGGCCAGGTAGACCGGGCTCCACTTCTGACGTGGGTCGATGCGCATGATCTCGTAACCGAGGTCTTTGTCCTTGCCGCGAATGTTCGTGTACGTGTGGTGCACGTAGTTGTGCGAGTGCTTCCACGAGTTGGCGGTGGACGCGGTGTCCCAGTCCCACACCGACGAGTGGATCTCCGGATCGTTCATCCAGTCCCACTGGCCGTGCATGACGTTGTGACCGATCTCCATGTTCTCGAGGATCTTCGCAATCCCGAGGCATGCGGTGCCGGCCAGCCAAGCGGGCTTGCTGGTGGAGCCGAGCAACAGCACGCGTCCAGCGACCAGCAGCTGACGCTGCGCGGCGATCACCGAGGTGATGTACTTGCGGTCCTTGTCACCGAGGCTGGCGTAGACCTCGTCGTGGATGGCGTCGAATTCCTTGGCGAGTTCGGCGATCGTCTCGTCACTCAGGTGCGCCAGCGGGTTCACCGGCTCATCGGTGTCGGTGACGCGCCTCGTGGTTTCGTCGATAGACATACATTCCCCTGTTCGAATGGAAGATCAGAGTTCGATTTCGATGTCGCCCTCAGCAGTATTGACACAGATCCGAACCGCTTGCCCCGTAGGTTCTGAGATATCCCCGTTACGTAGGTCACGTAAACGCCCCTTCTTCAGGGTACCTACACAGGTGTGACAGATGCCGATGCGACAACCGAACGTCAGATCCAGACCGGCATCCTCACCCGCAGCCAGAATCGTTGTGCCGCCGTCGCATTCGACGTCCTTCTTGCTGTTGAGGAACGTGACGGTGCCGCCCTCGCCTGCGTCGTCGCCACCGCCGATGACCGGCTGGAAACTCTCGTGATGGAATTTGTCGTAGTCGCCCTGGTCTTTCCAGTACGAGCGCAGATCGTCCAGATGTTCGCCAGGACCGGAGCAGAATGCTTCTCGGTCACGCCAATCCGGGACCAGTTCGTCCAGTTCGGATGCCTTCATCCGACCTTCGTCGCTGGTGATCCGGAGCTTCACCGCCAGTCCGTCGTGCTTGCTTTCGAGTTGGTCGAGAGTGTCGGCGAACATCAACTGCTCACGGTTGTGCACCGAATGCACCACCACGACGTCGCGAACCTGATCGTGATGATCGAGGGACCGCAGCATGCTGATGATGGGCGTGATTCCGCTGCCCGCGCTGATGAACACCATCTTGTCCGGAATCGGGCTCGGCAGAGTGAACTCACCCTCCACCTCACTGAGGCGGACGATGTCGCCGGTTCTGATGCTGCCCACCAGATACGGAGAGACCGTGCCCGACGGCACCAGCTTGGGGCTGACGCTGACGAGACCGTCGGCAGGATCGGGATCGGACGTCAGCGAATACGCTCGCCAGTGGTAACGACCGTCGATGAGTACTCCGAGCCGGACGTACTGCCCGGGTGTGTGGCCCTGCCACTCGAAACCGGGACGGATGTACACCGACACGGCTTCCGAACCCTCCGGAGCAACCCGCTCGACCTTCCCCCGAAGTTCGCGCGTGGTCCACAGCGGATTGATCATCGACAGATAGTCGTCGGGCCGGAGTGGATTGAACAACGATCGGACTGCACGCAGCATCGTCCGTCGCACAAAAGAAACCTGGGGCTTGGCCCCCCGTTCAGCCATACTCAACGGTAACCCTGTACGCCGTGCTACACATCCGAATCGCTCAGACTCGAATGAGACTGCTACACAAGGTGAACAGAACCGGCCGATATCGGCCGGTCAGCGCGCTCTGGAAACGCGGTCCCCCAGGGCGGCACTGACTTTTCCGTACCACCCGAGCGGACGCGCGGGCCCGCGTGTCGGCACGTCCGCGAGCAACGCCTCGGCCGTTTCCTCGGCGTCGATCTTGTTGTCGCCGATGCCACCCGTGGCACCTCGCTTGGCCCATCCGACGACGTAACACCCCGGAACCGGAGTGCCGTCGGCAGCGGTGATGCGGCCACCGTCGTTGCGAATGGTGCCACTGATGTCGTCGAACGGAATTCCCGGTGACGGGGTTCCGCGGTAGCCGATGGCGAGCAGCACCAACTCCGTGGGTAACTCGACCGCATGCTCACCGACGCCGACCTCGATGGACTGCACCGAGCCGCTGCCGTGGAGAGCGGACGGAGCTCGGCCGAACGCGAAGACGATGCGGCGGTCTTGTGCCTGCGACCCCAGTTCGACTCGCGCCGCCCCGGCCAGAGCCGATGCGGGAGCGGACAACGGCAGGCGATCGATGGCGTCGACGATTCCGTCCGGTCCTGCCACCACGACGTCGACATCCGGGCGGTCGACGAGGGCTTTGCACTCGGAACGGGTGAACGCCGCGAACTCGGGGCCGCGGCGCGCGAGAACGACGACCTCGGTGACGCGGTGGCGACGCAGCTCGGCCAGCGCATGCGGTGCGATCTCGGTCCCGACGAGCCGGTCCGGGTCGGCCGTGAGGATACGAGCCGCGTCGAGTGCGACGTTGCCGTTTCCGATGATGGTGACGCGGTCGACGCCGGTGAGATCGATGGCATCGGCTGGAACGTCAGGGTGGCCGGTGTACCAGCCCACCAGGGTGCGCGCGCTGACGGATCCATCGAGGTCGATGCCGGGAATCTCGAGGGCTCGGTCCTTGTCGGCACCGACTGCATAGACGACCGAATCGAACTTTCGGGCCAGTTCGACGTGGTCGACGTCCTTACCGACCTCGACGCCGAGCTTCATCGTCACTCGTGGATGCACGAAGATCCCACGGAAGTGCTCGCTGATGCGTCGGGTACCGAGGTGATCGGGAGCGACGCCGTAGCGGGCGAGACCGCCCGCGGTGGGCAGCCGGTCGTAGAACGTGACGTTGGTGCCGGGCACGCGCAGCAGCGCCTGGGCGGTGTAGCAGGCAGCCGGTCCGGTGCCGACGATGGCGATGTCGATCGGCGGTAGGTCGTTGACCGTCGCCACCGGGAACCGAGGCGCGCCCCACTCCGCCACGGCGGGCTTGTCCTTGTAGTAGTCGGCGTTGATGTCGGCGTAGATCTGCTGATCGGGCGTCAATCTCGAGACGCGAGTGATCGCGTCCACCGGACAGGCGTCGGCACAGGCACCGCAGTCGATACACGAGCGCGGATCGATGTAGAGCAACTCGGTCTTGCCGAAATCCGGCTCGTCCGGCGTCGGGTGTATGCAGTTGACGGGGCACACCGACAGGCAGGATGCGTCGTTGCAACAGTTCTGCGTGATCGCGAACGGCATTGTTCTCGGATGTCCTTCACGGCCTCGAAAAGAGTGGTCAGAGCATGTGCAGACGACGGTAGATCATCTCGGCCGGCTTGGTGACCAAACCGCAGTCGAGAAGAAATGCCATCAAGTGCTCGCTCGAGGTGCGCATCATCGTGTGGTGATGGGCGTTGTTCTTCGCTTCCTTCACCGCGCGGTCGACGTCGAGGCCCGCTGCTGCGTAGACCTCCTTGTTGACCATGTTGGACACGATCATGCGGGCGGCGATCGCGACGACGAGCGCGCTGGCCTTACGGCGAGCGGGGCTCTTCTCGGCGATCTCCTCACGCATCTGAGCGCGCGCGAACGTCATGTGCCGCGACTCTTCGACGACGTGGATCTTGCTGGTGGTGCGCACGAGCGGCAGCACGTTCTCGCCGCGCATCCAGTCGCGCTGCATGACGTCGAGCACCTCTTCGGCGACGAGGATGCCTCCGTAGGCGACCTCGGCGGACGCGAGAGCCTTGAAGCCACGGCCGAGTTCGATGCTCGATCGACGCGGCAGGTATGCCTTGATACCCATCTTCTGGCAGGCGCGGGCGAACATGATCGAGTGACGGCACTCGTCGGCGATCTCGGTGAGAGCGAACTGGAAGTCCGAGTTCGACGAGTCCTTGCAGTACTGATCACGCAGAACCATCTGCTGCAGGATCATCTCGAACCAGATTCCGGTGCTCATGATCGAGCAGACCTCGTGACGAGTGAGCGTGATGCGCTGCTCCTCGGTCATCTCGTCCCACAGCTTCGTGCCGTAGAGCGTGCTCCACTCCGGGTTCAGTCCGTAGAGGGAGGGATCGAGATCGGCTTCCCAATCGACCTCCTCGGACGGGTCGTACGACAGCTGGGCGGCGGAATCGAGCAAACGAGCGGAAACGTCCTCGGGCTCGAGAACGTCGTTCCTGGAGAGTGTGCTGGTCATCGCCGTGGTTCCTTCCATCGTCGAAAAGCTGTAGGTAACTGTTACGGAGATTACCAGGTACTCAGCGACACAGGTAGTCACTCCGGCAGAAAGTTCCAGATTCTTTTCGCTTGTCCCTACAGTTCGAGCGTGCAGGACACGGAGAGCGTGGCGGCGGTGTCGTGAACGAGTTCGAGGGCGAGACCGCACTGATGACCTTCGGCGCTCCGGGCTAGCACTCGCTCTGGAAGACGGGCGAGAGGGTCCCCGCCGACGTCCGAACCTCGGGCGAAAAATTCGAAGGTTTCCCGTTCGGTGCCGATGGGGCATACCCCCCGAACCAACTCACCCCATCGCGCATGCGCGAGACGTTGACTGGTACAACGTCTCTCGCTCCGAAAGGCAACCATGCCCGCAATTCTTTTCGGCTCGATCAGCACACTCGTCGACACGTCCGAACTGCAACGCCGATCGTTCAACGAGGCCTTCGCAGCGCACGATCTGAACTGGAACTGGTCCCGTGACGACTACCGGGCGATGCTCGGATCGAACGGTGGTGCCGACCGCATCAGCGAGTACGCGTCCGATACCGGCACCGAGGTGGACGCCGCCGCCGTGCATGCAACGAAGTCCGAGATCTTCCAGCGTCTGATCGGCGAATCCGACGTGAAGACGCGACCGGGCGTGGCCGACACGATCGACTCCGCGAAGGCGAACGGCCTGAAGGTCGGCTTCGTGACGACCACCTCGCGGGACAACATCGACGCACTGCTTGCTGCCCTGTCGCCCGAGCTCACCGCCGATTCGTTCGACGTCATCGTCGACGCATCCTCGGTGGACGCAGGCAAGCCCGACCCCGCATCCTACGAGTTCGCTTTGAAGACGTTGGGCGAGAACGCATCCGACAGCGTGGCCATCGAGGACAACGCCGGCGGCGTTGCGGCGGCATCGGCCGCGGGCATCACGTGCGTCGCATTCCCGAACGAGAACACCGCAGGCACCGAGTTCGGCTCGGCCACCGACACCGTCGATGCACTCGATCCCGAGCGCGTACGCGCTCTGATCGCAGCCTGACCCTTCATCCACCCCAGGAGTAATTGTGAGCAATCTTCAGGCCCAGGTCGTTGCCGGGGACAGGTCGTTTCGCGTCGAGGGATACGAGCGCATCGAGTACGACCTGATCTATGTCGACGGCGTGTTCGCAATCGAGAACACCGAACTGGCCGACAGCTACCGACCGTACGGTCGCGCGCTGATGGTCGTCGACGAGTCTGTGCACGAAATCTACGGTGACCGGATCAGCGCGTACTTCGACCACTACGACATCGACCTGACGGTGGTTCCGGTTCACATCGCGGAGACCGCGAAGTCGCTGGAGACGTTCGAGCGCATCGTGGGAGAGTTCGATGCGTTCGGTCTGGTCCGCACCGAGCCGGTGCTTGTGGTCGGTGGCGGGTTGACCACGGACGTAGCAGGTTTCGCGTGCGCCAGCTACCGTCGCAACACCCCGTACATTCGCATTCCCACCACGCTGATCGGCCTGATCGACGCGAGTGTGTCCATCAAGGTGGCCGTCAATTACGGAAAGCACAAGAACCGCCTCGGTGCCTACCACGCGTCGCAGAAGGTGCTCTTGGACTTCTCGTTCCTCGGCACGCTGCCCGAGGATCAGGTGCGCAACGGCATGGCCGAGCTGATCAAGATCTCCGTCGTCGGCAATCTGGAGATCTTCGAGATGCTGGAGCAGTACGGTCCCGACTTGCTGCGAACCCGATTCGGTCATCTGGACGGAACAGCGGAATTGCGTTCGGTCGCAGACAGACTGACCTACTCGGCGATCGCGACGATGCTGGAACTCGAAGCCCCCAATCTCCACGAGATCGACCTCGATCGCGTCATCGCCTTCGGCCACACCTGGAGCCCGACTCTCGAGCTGACCCCGCCTGCACCGTTCTTCCACGGCCACGCGATCAACATCGACATGGCGCTCTCGACGACCGTCGCCGAGCAGCGCGGGCACCTGTCCACGGCCGACCGCGACCGCGTACTCGGCGTGATGGCGAGTATCGGCCTGGCACTGGACAGCCCCTACCTGACACCCGAATTGCTCTCCGAGGCAACGGCATCCATCCTCAAGACTCGCGACGGTATTCTGCGGGCTGCGGTGCCGGATCCGATCGGTACGTGCCGCTTCCTCAACGACCTCGACGCAGCCGAGCTGGCCGATGTCCTGACGCTGCACAAGAAGATCTGCCTGGACTTTCCGCGGGCAGGCGAAGGCCTCGACATGTTCACCGCGCCGACGCCGTGACGAAGGCCCCGCGACCGGTGACCCCGACGACCATTCTGGCGCGTGAGCTGAGCGAGATAGCCGATCTGCTCGCCGCCGGCGTCGGGGTCACCGACGAGCTGACCACCCGTGTTCATCGAGCCCGCGATCTCGCAGCGGGACTCGACCCGTACCTCGACACCTGCACCACCTCCCAATCCGCAGCACTGGCGACACTGGCGTCGCGGACCCGCACCGAGGACTGGAGATCACGTGACGTCGTCTCCGGCTCGGGGCCCCTGGAGATGGAAATGCTCTCCGGCCACGTGGAGGGACGCTTCCTTGCGTTTCTCGTGCACATGACCCGAGCGAAGCGAGTGCTCGAGATCGGTATGTTCACCGGCTACTCGGCTCTGGCGATGGCCGAGGCCCTGCCCGCGGGCGGCGAGGTGGTCGCGTGCGAGGTGGATCCGTACGTGGCCGAGTTCGCGCAGTCCTGCTTCGCGGAATCACCTGCGGGCTCGTCCATCACGGTGGAGGTGGGGCCGGCACTGGACACCCTGCGCCGGTTGGACGGAACGTTCGATCTGGTCTTCGTCGACGCCGACAAGACCGGATATCGCGCGTACGTGGAGCACTTGCTCGGTAGCGAGTTGCTGGCCGAGAACGCCGTGATCGCCGTCGACAACACCCTGCTGCAGGGCGAGCCGTACAGCGAACAGCCCACCGAGAACGGCCGAGCCGTCGCCGAATTCAACGATTACGTGGCGAACGACCCCCGCGTGGAGCAGGTACTGCTTCCTCTGCGCGACGGCGTGACTCTGATCCGTCGAACATGATTCGTACGGTTGCCGCGCTGTTCGGCCTCGCAGTCACCCTTCCCGCCGATCTCGCGGCGGCCGGGGTGGCTGTCGTTCGCGGCGAACGGCCCGCCACGCGCCGATCCGATTCACCCAAGACTGTCCTGATCAGCGGCGGGAAGATGACCAAGGCCCTGCAGCTCGCGCGGTCTTTCCACCTCGCCGGGCATCGCGTCGTCCTGGTGGAATCGGCCAAGTACCGCTTCACCGGGCATCGGTTCTCCCGGGCGGTCGACCGATTTCACTGCGTACCCGAGCCGACCGAACCCGGTTACGCCCGAGCACTTCTGGATGTGGTGCTCCGCGAGGGCGTCGACGTCTTCGTCCCCGTAGCAAGTCCCGCTGCAAGCATTCACGATGCCGACGCACGGGCGCTCCTCGATCCGCACTGCGAGGTGGTGCACGGTGACGGCGACACGGTTCGCATGCTCGACGACAAGTCCCGATTCTCCGAACGCGCTGCAGCGCTCGGCTTGCGCGTTCCCGATTGGCGGCGCATCACCGATGTGAAACAGATCGAGGAGTTCGACTTCCCACCGGGCCGCGAGTACATCCTCAAACGCATCTCCTACAACCCGGTCGGCCGAATGGACCTGACGCGGTTGACCCGCGACACGCCTGCCGACAACGTACGGTTCGCACGCGGTCTCGGGATCTCCGAGGACGATCCGTGGATTCTGCAGGAATTCATAGCCGGGCAGGAGTACTGCACCCACGGCACCGTCCGTGGAGGACGGCTGCAGGTGTACGGCTGCTGCGAATCGTCGGCGTTCCAGGTGAACTACGAGATGGTCGACAAGCCCGAGATACGTACCTGGGTCGAGACGTTCGTCGCCGACCTCGGAGTCACCGGACAGCTGTCGTTCGACTTCATCGAGGATGCGGACGGTGCCGTCCATGCGATCGAGTGCAATCCGCGCACCCATTCGGCGATCACCATGTTCTACGACCACCCCGACGTCGCTGCGGCGTACCTCGAGGACGGACACCCCGAGATCGTGCCGCTCTCCTCGGCCCGCCCGACCTACTGGATCTACCACGAGGTGTGGCGACTGCTCACCGAGGGCAACCGAAAGGCGCGCCTGGGCAGCATCTTCCGCGGCAAGGACGCCATTCTGACGGGATGGGATCCAGTGCCGTACCTGCTGGTGCACCACCTCCAGATTCCGTCGCTGCTCGTGCGGAATCTGCTGGCCCGACGCGGATGGTCTCGCATCGACTTCAACATCGGCAAGCTCGTGGAGAACGGAGGCGACTGATGGCCCTGTCGGTCCTGGTTTTGGTCGGATCGTCGGTGGACGAGTTCCATTGCGATCTGTCCCGGGTGTACGCGGGCGGATTCCTCGAGGCGCTCGGTGGTGATCCCGCCTACCGGTTCGAGGTGGCGTTCGTCTCACCCGGTGGGCTCTGGAGCTTCCCCGGTGGCATCGATGCCGCCAGTGTGGCTGCGGCGCACCAGATGCCGTTGGCGCAGGCGGTGGAGGTCATCTCGTCGTGGCATTTCGACGTCATGGTGCCGCAGATGTTCTGCCTACCCGGTATGACGACATACCGCAGCCTGTTCGATCTGTTGGGTGTGCCGTACGTGGGCAACGGTCCGGACGTGATGGCGATGACGGCCGACAAGGCCCGTGCCCGAGCCGTCGTCGCGGCGGCCGGGGTCGCCGTTCCCGCCGGTGTCGTGGTGCGCTGCGGCGACGACATCGACGTCGATCTGCCGGTGGTCGTCAAGCCCGTGGACTCGGACAATTCGATGGGCGTCACGCTCGTTCGCGAATCCGACCGTCTGGCAACCGCAGTGAGCGAGGCGTTGACGTACTCGTCTGCGGCACTGGTGGAGTCGTACGTCCCGTTGGGCCGCGAAGTCCGCTGCGGCATTGTCGAACGCGGCGGTGAGCTGATCTGCCTACCGCTCGAGGAGTATGCCGTCGAGTCGATTCGTACCAGCGCCGACAAGTTGAATCGCACGTCGGACGGGGATCTGTATCTCGTCGCGAAGGAACAGACCAAGGCGTGGATGGTCGACGTCTCCGATCCGATCACCGAGAAGGTCTGGGCGGCAGCACGATCGTGCTATCGATCCCTCGGCTGCCGACACTACGGTCTCTTCGACTTCCGGATCGACCCCGACGGTAGACCGTGGTTTCTCGAGGCCGGCCTGTACTGCTCGTACTCACCGTCGAGCGTGCTGGCGGTGATGGCCTCGGCGGCAGGCATCGCCGTGGACGAACTGTTCGCACGATCGCTCGACGAACTGTCGGTGAAGGAGATGTCCTCGTGACGCTGGGAATCGAGATCGACGATGTGGACCTCAGCTCCACCGCGATCGAAGAACTGCGAACGTTGTTGGCCGAACACGGCGTGCTGATTCTGCGGAAGCAGCCCCTGGACGACGCACGCTTCCTGGCGTTCCTCCGGCGGTTCGGCGACATGATGTTCACCGAGGGCGAGACGCCCGTGCCGGGCTTTCCCGATCTGAACGTCATCAGTAACGTCGGCCGAACCACACCGCCGAAATCGACCTTCCACGTGGACACCACGTACGTGGCGAATCCGCCTGCCTACACCGCATTACGCGCGGTCGAAGTACCGGAGTCGGGTGGCAGCACGTTGTTCAGCGACCAGTACGCGGCGTACGACACCTTGCCTGCCGACCGCAAAGCGGACCTGGCCGGAAGAACGGTGACGCACCGAGTCACCGGGGTGGCGTCGGACACCGATTCCTGTGCCGAACATCCCTTGTTCGCAGTGCATCCCGTGTCCGGGCGCACCGCATTGGCGTTGTCGGCACCCGCCCGGTGCGTGGCGATCAGCGGAATGTCCACCGAGCAGGCGCACGAGACCGTGCGATACCTGTTCGAGCACTCCACTCGCGAGACGAACCTGCTGACGCACTCGTGGGCACCGGACGATGTGGTGATGTGGGACAACCGATGTGTGATGCATCGAGCCGATCACAGCGCAGTGTCGGGAAACAGGGTGATGCACCGTGGAATGGTCGCGAATGGGGAACCTGCGTCGGTTGTGTGACCGACAACTCAAAGTCTTGCCGGTTCGCTTCAGGTCAGGAGAATCGAGTCATGACTTCCCCATTGACGATCAGCCGGGAGACAGCCGTCGGTGCCGAAGCTCGTCTGTCCTGGATTCTGTCCGGACTCGCGGGGATGGTGGGTGCAGTCGCCTTCCTGCATTCCGCCGGCTACTTCGTGACCTTCATGACCGGCAACACCGAACGTGCTGTGGTCGGGCACTTCGGGCACCCCGAGGGCAAGGAGGTCACCCCGGGGGCCTCACCGATCGCGGCTCTCTCGCTCATGGGGTCTTTCCTGGCCGGCGTGATCGTCTCGTCGATCTGTCGGCGTCGCTACTGGTCCAACCACCCACACGGAGCAACGGTGCTGACCACGATCGCGCTCGCCGGAGCGGGAGCGATCGACATCGCCATCTCCGGATGGTCGTCGGCCACCGTGAACTTCTACCCGATTCTGCTGGTGGCCTTCGCACTCGGTGCACTGAACACCGCGTTCACGAAGAAAGAGGAGACCTACATTCCCCTGAGCTATGTCACCGGCACCATGGTCAAACTCGGCCAGGGTATCGAGCGGCACATGTTCGGCGGCGGGACGCGCTACGACTGGCTCTGCTACACAGCCCTTCTCGGATCCTTCGCATTGGGTGGTGCGATCGGTGCCTTCATCGGCGTCGTCATCACCGGCCCGCAGGTACTGCTCCTCACCGCACTGATCAGCTTGGGCGCGACGATCTTCACCTTCACCCACACCGAGCGTCGCACGTTGCTGGGGTGAAGCCACCGATCCGGTTCAGCCCTCGACCAGCGGCGAGGCCACGACGATCTTGCGCAACATCTGCTCCGTGAAGCTCGAGGACAGGCGCGATCCGATCAGCACTTGCCGCTGCACCAGACCTTCGATCATCACCACGAGGGTTTCGGCGTCGGACGGTGGATCCTCGGAGTCCAGCGAGGCGACGATCCACTGGGTATACGTGACGAATGCTGCCCGCTGACTGTCGAACAACTCGCGGATCTCGTCGTCGTGCTGCGCCTCGCCGAGCATGATGTGGCGAGCGATCACCCGTTTGACGGCATCTCCCGACGTCATGGCGTCGATGAAATCGATGATGCGGGACACCACGACATCGGCGGTGAGTGGTTTGACGTCGACCAGGCTGCCGAACGTCGCGCCGGCCACCTCGAAGTCGCGGACGAACAATTGGCCGAGAGCCAGGTGAAGCAGCCGACTCCGGGTGGGCGCGTGGTAGTTCACCGACCCGGGACCGAGTCCTGCTGCCGCGTCCACCGCCCGGTGCGTCAAGCCGCGGAGCCCTTGGGTGGCGAGCACCTCGATAGCGGCGGTGGCGATCTCGTCGCGCCGACGCACTCTCGACTCATCGTCCTTGGGGTGTGCCGGACTCATACCGCGCAGTGTAGTGCCAGGCCATTGACATCCGCCGATTCCTGGCCCTAGCCTCAACGAATGTTGAGCAGGGTGGGGACATGAGCCGGGGGCCTTCCAGACGCCAGATCATGATCGGAGCAGCCGCCGCGGCCACCATCGCCGTCGTCGGCCCGGTAGCCAGGGCAGCAGCGGTGCCGGCGACCGGTTCGAGCGACGAGTGCGGCGAGCGCTATCAGGGCTATCGCGACGCCGATCGACATCTGCCGTACGCCCGATACATGGCGCAGCGAACGACACCCGCACCGGCCGTCGTCGCGGACACCTGCGCGGGCCCCGCGCTCGCACCCGATTCGATTCCCGGATTCGATTCGATCACAACCGATCTCGCGCCCACCGGCTACTCCACGATCGAAACCGGATACGGTCGACGCGCCGACGGAGTGACGTTCGTGGCGGTCCGCACCGCGATGCCGCGCGTGACCGCGGCGATGTGGGACTGGTGGTTCGGCTGGCATTCCACCGAGGCCGCACGCTACAAACTGTGGCATCCCGACGCCCATCTACATGCCGCACTTGCCGAGGATCGCACCGCACTCGACATCCCCGACAAGGCCAAGTACATCGGCAACACGACGTTCGTGGACGAGTACGTCGGGCCGAAGCTGCAGCAGCTGGGTATCGCTTTTCGCGATCCCATTGCGCACGGATTCGAAGTTCCCGCGGATCAGACGATCGTCTTCGGCCGAGTGGGCAGCTCCATCGCACCGGTGGACCTGGGCTGGCTGGCGCACCAGGTGCGCCCCGTCGACGGCGGTGCCGAGATGCGTAGCCGCTTCTTCCTGAACCTACGAGGGCTGCATGTTCCGGACCTGAAGCAGGCCGCGTGCGCCGTCCGCCGTGGGGCGTCGGTGGACCCGACGGACCTGGTTCTCGGACTCGACCTCGCCCGAGACCTGTTGCTGCACTGCGGACAGGAGATGAACCACCTCGCCGGCTTCCTGCCGGAGCTGTACGAGGAGTTCGGGGGCTGATCGTTCTCGGCGGCTAGTGGCCGAAGAATACTTTCGCCAGCACGATGAGCGCGGCGACCGCGGCAGTGGCCAACCCACCCAGAATCGCGCGGAAGGTCAACGGGTTGCCACGAATTCGCTCCGTGACCAGCTGGATCGTGGCCATGCGCACCACGATGACGCCACCGGCCAGCAGTTCCGACCACTGCCCAGGAAGCACCGACAACCAACCGAGTGCCAACATCAGCGCGGGGATGGTGCCGGAGCTCAGGATGGGCACGGCGTCGCGCAGTTCCTCGAAGGCCTTGAACGTGCGCTGCTCGTCGGTCGCATCACCGTGCGCTTCGGGAATCTGACTGCTTGCGACGAAATCCGCGAACACGTGCGCCAGGAACGTCGTCACCGCAGTGGCCAGAACCAGAACAGCGGCCGTTCCGTGTTCGATCGAGCTGGGCGTCGATGCAGCGACCGCTGCGAGGACCAGGATGTTTCCGTAGACGTAGGCGGACAGCCTCCTGGCCGCCCGCGCCGGCTCCAGCGGGCCGTCGGCGCGGGTGACCAATCGGCGATACAGCCGTGTTCTGCGAATACGGGGTTCTGCGTCGCTCATGCAGGAGATCGTTGCACGGTGGGCGAGATCATTCGACGGGAACGCCGAGCCGACCGGCCTGGTAGTCCTCGAATGCCTGCAGCACTTCGGACTTGGTGTTCATGACGAACGGGCCTGCCATCGCGACGGGTTCCCTGATCGGCTTGCCGCCGAGAACGAACACCTCGAGCGACTCCCCCACCGCCGAGGCAGACATCTCGATGGTGTCGCCGCGGCCGAACAGCGCAGTCTGCCCCATCCTGATCGGACGCTTCTCCGCGCCTACCGTGCCCTCTCCCGCGAGAACGTAGACGAGTGCGTTGAATTCACGATTCCACGGCAGCGTCAGCGCCGCGCCCGGTGCGATCGTGCTGTGCGAGAGCGCAATCGGAGTGTATGTCGAACCCGGCCCCTGCATTCCTGCGATCTCGCCGGCAATGACGCGAACCAACGCACCACCGTCGGGACTCGACGCCAACGCGACCTTGCTGCCGGTGATGTCCTGGTAACGCGGGTGCGCCATCTTGTTCTCACGCGGCAGATTGACCCAGAGCTGAACACCGTGGAACAGCCCGCCGGACATCACCAGATGCTCCGGCGGGGCCTCGATGTGCAGAATGCCACCGCCCGCCGTCATCCACTGGGTGTCGCCACCGCTGATGATTCCGCCGCCGCCGTGAGAGTCCTTGTGCTCCATGATGCCGTCGATCATGTAAGTCACCGTCTCGAATCCGCGGTGAGGATGCCACGGCGTTCCCTTCGGCTCACCGGGCGCGTAGTTCACCTCGCCCATCTGGTCCATGTGGATGAACGGATCCAGGGACGACATATCCAACCCGGCGAACGCTCGACGGACCGGAAAGCCTTCGCCCTCGTATCCCGTCGGTGCCGTCGTGACGGACCGGACCGGCCGAGGGACGGCGGTGGCGTCGGGCATGGGGATTCGGGGCAACGCGAGGATGTTGTCGACGGTCACTGCGGGCATGGGCGTCCCTTTCGGCAATGTAGTTGACTCTGCAACTACTATACCGAGCTCAACCCGACGGTGTCCGACGGTATTCCCGCGGTCAGCCCTGCCGGTCGGCCAGCCATTGCCTGATCTCGTCGGTCGGTTGCTCGACGATGTCGTCGAATTCCGAGTGCTTGCCCACGAAGGCTGCAACCAGTTCGCAGATCGGCACGATGCGCTTGGCGTCGGCGCGGGTGGCGTCGAGCGCCTGTTGCACGAGAATCGTTGCCAGTCCACGTCCGCCGTAGGCCGCGTCGACCTCGGTATGGAAGAAGATCCGTCGCGCATCCTCGTCGTCGACGAACTCGGTGAAGCCGACCTGCGTGCCGTCGACCGAGACGGTGAAACGATCTGCCTGCTGAGCGATCTCGACCTCGGCACCCGTTTTGTCGACTGTCATCTCGTGCTCCTCGCTTCGCCAGGCGCACACCGCGCCGAATCATCGTCGATCATTCTCGTCGAAATTGCAGCCGTTCGAAGAACTCGACCGTACGGATACTCACGGCTCACCTCGAAGGTCGGGTTCGTCGCCTCGAATCGGCTCGGTCTCGAGCATCGCCAGATCACGGAGCAGTTCCGATGCCGCAATCACCGACAATTCGAGTCCGCTGTGAAAGACGTGGACGATCTTCTGTTCGCCCCACATTCTCGGATTCGACACATTGAAGCCGGGAAACGCCATGATCACCGCCGTCGTGGAATCCAGACGCTTGTTCAGCGAGATCTGGGCACCCTTGTCTTGCGGATCCTCACGCTTCCATCCTCTTTCACCCAGCGCGAGCAGCTGATCGGTAGTCGTCTTGCGACCCTCGAGTGCTGCCATCTCGGCGGCGACATCCGTCCTGAAGACCTCCCGTCGGACCTGCTCGAAAGGCTGTTCCGGCATGAAGGTCCAGCTGCCGAGCGAGTCGCCCATCGTTGCCGGGTGGGCCACGACAACAAGATCGCCGTCTGCGACCTCGATATCGCGGCCGTCCGGGCCCACGGGGCGACGCAGCTCGGAAAATCGGAAGTATCGTCCGTCCGTCGTCGACCACACCAGAGCACTGCACAGATGCCAGGTCAACGGATGCCCGACGAGATGGGTCCGAACCTGCGACAGGGTCCAGCGCCGCTGGTTCACCATGGCTTTCTCGAACCGAGAAACGAGTTCGGTGCGCACCCCCTCGAGATCCTTCCTCAGGTCGGTGTACCGACGGTATTCCTCGCGCGCACCGTCGGAATCGGTGCGGCCGGGCCGCGGTACCCGGTCTCGGACCTTACCGTCGTTGTCTTCGACCACTATTCGAAGCTCGTGATCGAACGTGAGGGTGAAGGTTCGGTCTCCGTAATCGAAGGTCGTCGTACCGTCCGCGTCGAGCCCCAAGTTCGGCACCAATCGGTCGGCAAGTTCGAGAGGCGTCAGATTCAGCTCGTCGGCGATTCGGTGAATCAGTTTGTCGGCCTTGGCGCGAAGAGCAGGAAACCGGAGCGACTGCGAGATCGACCACAGGTGTCCGAGCGCGGCGTCGCTCCCGATCATGGCGAGGGCCTCGAGTCCCATCGCCGCGCGTCGGTGCGCCGACTGAAGCGGCCAGGTCCTGATCAGCGGGGTCAATTGCCGCGCAGTGTCGTCGTCACCCACTATCCCGAGGGCGTCGAGAGTCCAGCTCTGCGCTTCCGGAGCGCCCGCCCGCAACCACCTCTCGAACATGTCCCAGACGAACTTCGTGAGTTCGGGATGGCCGACGAGTTCACGAACGATATCGACGCCGGCGTACACCTCGTCCATTCGTGACAGCGAGAACATGGTGCAGATCGGGCGGATCGCGTCGGACGGCAGCTGTGCGCGCTCTCCCTGCAACGTCAACGGGGGGAGCAACGCCGGGTCCAGCCAGTCCGGGATGACCGGAATATGCCGCGGCAGGGCCAGAAGTGGATCTGCGTCGACGATATCTACTATCGCCGCACCAGCGGGCTCCCCGTACGACCGTCCAGCAGCGACCACGGCGTCTCGATGTCCGCGTCGCGCAAGAGTGCACAGTGCGCGTCGGGCAAGGGTTCGGCTCGGTCCGGTACGGCCGAGAGCAAGAGGAACCAGATCCGATGCTGCACTGTCGATGTGGCGATCGAACCATTCGAACGCGACCGGTCTGAGCGACTTCTTGCCGAGCCATTCGAGCATTGTCGTCGTCAGTTGTCCCCCGACGACGGGCAGCAACACCTGCGCCTGACCGGCCGGTGCAGCGAGGACGGCACGAAGCACGAAATCGAGTGCATCGCCCTCGAATCGGGCCAACAGTCGGCCCAACGAGATGGCACCTCGATACGCGTAACGCGGCGTCGGGGCGTACGACAGCACCGGACGCAGCAGATGCTCCGGAGCGTACGAGATCTCGTGCAACGACCAGAAACCTGTGCCTCGACCGAACGCGGCGACCACCTCCGGCCAATCCCGGCGCCCGAGATAGGGCACGTAGACGTCGATGGCCTCGGCCCACTGTCGCTGCTCGTCTCCCCGCCATGCCACACGCAGCGGCGCTGGGGGACTTTCGAGACGAAATACCTGCTCTCGGACGTCTCCGCGATCCATGGATTCGGCGCGGCCGAGCCACGGTGGATCGCGTAGCAGCGCAGGGACATCCGACGATTCGAGCGTTGTTCCGGATACTCGCTTGCGCGTCGCGGACTCCGGATGAACGTGCTCCAGATCCCGGCGCAGCCGCTCCGCATCCGGCCCGGAGGCGTCGGCCAGCAACCGCGCGGCTCGCTCGGGCGATCGTGCTATCGCCTCGATCACGGCGGGCTCGATGTACTTGCTACCCAGCCGAGACACCAAGTGCTCGAATCCCGAGTCCGTGTCTATCTCGCCGAGTATCCCGGCACACCATTTCTTGTGCTGGGCAGACAGGTTGCCCTCGAACAACTCGGCTACGAAGGGCTCGACACCCGGTCCGATATTCGCACACAGTGCGTATACGAAGTTCATGCTCATCCCGGTGGACCAGATCGCATGATCTCGCGTTTCTTCGAGCGCGAGAATTTTCTCGACCGACTCGACCGAGTCGACGCTGGCCAAGAGGTAATAGCAGTAGCTTCGGTAATAGCGGTGGACGGTCTGCGACCGCGCGATGTCCGCATCAACCCACTCGTGCTGGGTCGGGAACAGGAACGACGTCAACAGATTGCATCCGATTCGCGCGCCACGCTGCGGCGCGAGCCTGTCCACCGCGTTCGCATAGTCGTCGGCGGGGAGGGCAGCCAACGCCGTGCGCACCCTGCTCGCCGAATCTCCGAACACGACATTGCGAAGGTCGTCGGGATCTCGCACGCCGAGTGAGTGCCGGGTACGCGATCGATCCGGTACGAGTTCGCGGGTCACCAACTCCACACCTACCGCCTCGGCGAGCATCTCCGCAGCGAATACCGCGCCGAAGCGGCCGATGACGAAGTCCACGAATGGAACTCGCATCTTGTGCTCCGGCTGATCGGTGACGACCGTAAGAGTCACAGCAGCACCGGTAGGGGTCACACCGGCGCCCGAGAACCGTCCGTCGACGAAGGCGTGCGCGGCCGCCGACAGCTCCGAATTCGACTCGGGATGGTCGACTGTTTCGCCGAAACGTCCGGCGGTTCGAACGAGCAGGTCGTCGATAGCGGCTTCCTTCGCAGCCACCGCTGTGACTGCCGCCTTCGCGCTGGCTCTCGGCCGGGTGGATCGAGGTTGCGGACTCCGCCCGTGGAACGCCTCGCCGCGTCGCCACCACAAAGCGGGGACTTGCCATCCGGTCTGTCGCGCACCCACCCGACGACCATAGAACAGAACGCCTACGCCGGCGGGAAAGTCGGGAGGCTGATTCCGACACGACGTCGTCGCATAAGCCCAGTTCAACACCGCTCGGAATTGCCGACCAGCGCCTCTGTACGGTGGAGCGAAGGACCTCGACCGATGAATCATCCAGGGAAAGGAACTTCATGGCTCAGCCAGACAGGCTGGAGAAAGACCCGAACAAAGGTTTTGTGGCCCTGCTGGGCTGGAGTTTGGCCGCAGTGGAAGCACTGGACAAGTTCGATCGGCGCTACGTTGTCGTCGCCCCCGAGTGGGCCGAGGCGTACTGCACCGAGCACGACATTCCCTACCTCCCGTGGAACTTCGAGCGACTCAACGATCGCTCACTGGAAATCGCCGAGACCCTGCAGGCAAAGGGCGTCGACGTCGCGATACCGCTCTACGAGGAGACGGTCGAGTGGGCCGGCGCCATCAACTCGGTACTGCTCGGCAACCCACGCCTGTTCGGTCAGGCAATGCTGTTGCGCGACAAGTCCTTGATGAAGCGCCGTGCTCAGCTCGGCGGTATCCGCGTCGGCATCTTCGAAGAAGCCCACGACCGTGAGGACGTCACTCGATTCCTCAAACGTGTCAACCAGACGCTACTCAAGCTCGACGGCGATCCCAACGACCCGATCCACGTCAAGGCTTTCGACAAGGCCGGTTGCCTGGGCCACCGCGTCATTCGCACCCCTGACGAGGTCGACTCCATTCCCGACGAGGAATTTCCGGCGCTGATGGAATCTCACCTCGACGGCTGGGAGTTCGCTGTCGAAGCATGGATTCACAACGGCAAGATCAAGTTTCTCAACATCTCGGAGTACGTCACGCTCGGCTACTCGGTGTTCGTTCCTGCGACACCCGAGCTGGAGAAGTACCGCGAGCAGATCACGGTGCAGATCGAGAAGCTGATCAAGACCTTCGACATCGAGTTCGGATTCATTCACCCCGAGTACTTCGTGACCAGTGACGGTGAAATGTACTTCGGCGAAGTGGCTTACCGGCCACCGGGTTTCAAGGTGTTCGAGCTGCTGGAGCGAGCCTACGGATTCAACGCCTACCAGGGCTTGGCATTGGCGTTCGACCCGAAGACCACCGAGGAGGAGATCGACGCCTTCTTCCCGAAGGAGGTGGTCGACGCCACCGGTCACGCCGGGTGCTTCGGCGTCTACCCGCGCCGACGCGTCGTCAGCGATCTCGTCATCCCCGAGGTCACCGCGGACGACGACTACTACGAGACCAACGACCTGTCGGCTCCGGTCGAGGAAACCGTCACCAAGAGAACGGCATTCGGCACGCACTGGGGCCTGCTGTACTTCTTCGGCGACGATCCCTACCGAATGCGCGATCTGCTCAAGCAACAGGAAGAACTGGACTTCTACGTGTGAAGCAGCAACTCGGGGACGACACCAGCCCACCGTCACAGACGATGCACGAGCCGGCACCGACCAACGCGACCACGGCCGTGGACAGAGCGTTGGCATCACGTTTGGCGCAGCTCGACCATGCGATGCACGCGTTGGCCGATGCACCCGAGTTCAGCAAGAACACCAAGGTGCGGCGAGTTCTCGATGCGTTGCATCGAGTCTTGTTGCAGCCCGGTGGTTGCGGTGCAATTCGCGAACGCGCCGAGATGCTCGAGAATGCGGGGCTGTTCGCGGGCACCGACTGGGCGCACCCGGACATTCTCGTTCCAGGGTTCGTGGGGCCCAGCCTGCGCAGCGGCAACGACGACACCTTCGTGCTCGAAGCGACCAGCGAACTGCGGATGGTCGCGATCGTTGCGGGCGAGTACGAGCATGCTGCGGTGACCGCCGAGGATGCCCGTCGGTTCCTTTCTCAGGTTCTCGCGGTCAATCTCGACGTGCTGTTCACACCCCCGTCCGAGTCGGAGCGAGTTCGCCTGGGTCGTACCGCGCATCTGATCCGTGATCTGTTCGGGTACGTGGCCGGGCAGATCGGCTACGACAGTGTGCTCGACGAGTTGGTCGAAGAAATCTGGCGGATCCTGCGGCAGCGCCCGATTCAGGTGGACACCATCAAGGACATGGTCACCCGCATCGCGATCTATCGTGACGATCCGACCGTCGACCTCGGCAACTCCGGGCAGGGCCTGGATCGGTTGATCACGGCCCTGTTCGGAACCACCGATGCGTGCCGAGAGGATCCGGGCGTCGAGGTGTACCGGTCGCGGCTCGAAGCGATGGACGTCGAGGCGTTGCAGTTCGAGGCCCGCGGATTCGCGCGAGCGATGCACGACACCGGACTGGTCTCGCCGTACCACGCGACGCTGACGCAGTATCTCGTCGACCACTACTCGTACGTTCTGCCCGAGGCCCTCGGTCTGTCCGACACCGGCCGGACCTGCCTGACGCGGTACCCCGAACTGGTCCATCGCCTCATCGAAGAAACGGTGTACCCCGAAACCGCGCAGTGCCTCTACGGTTTGGCGCTGCTGCTCGATCGCGGGATTCTGCATCAGCCGCCGATCGTGCCGTCCCTGTGGCGGCAGATCTCGTTGAAGCTCGCCCCTGCGGTGCGGGAACGACTGATCACCACGTTCGGGCCGGTCCCCGCGCCGGAGTCACGCTTGCTCGGCGGTTTGCTCTCGATGCTCGGGCAGCCCCTCGGTGTGGGCCAGGGCGACAACCCGACGTGTCAGTCGGCGCGGGCCTTGTCGATGTGGGCCTACAACGATCCCGACTACCTGCTGCAGATGGTGGTGTGGGCGGCGCGTGACGAGGAGATCGTCATGCACTTCGAGGGGCAGTCGATCTCGTCGACCGACAGTGTCAGCGGCGTCGCCACGTCCGATCCGGTGGACCTCGATCCCGCGTCGCTGTTGCTGGTTCCGCACCTCGACCGCATCTACGCCGAGATGGTCCGGCGTTGCGCCGATCGTCCCGGCGATCCGCACCGCTGGGTCAATCCCGAGTTCCACGGATGGTGGTCGGCGCGCGAATTCCACATCGACGTCGATGTCGAGACCGGCAATCTCGTCGACCTGGACGCATTTTTGCGGCAGTTCTATGCCGCGTACCACCCGGAGTACAACGGGCACCAACCGTTGATCCATCCGCAACCGGCAGGTGTGGCCGTAACCGACAGTGCCGCACGGTATGTGGGGTGGCACGCCATCACGATCCTGCGCGTGAACACCGATCCCGACGGCGTCATGCGGGTGTACTTCTTCAACCCGAACAACGACAGCGGCCAGGACTGGGGTGACGGCGTCGTGGTGGGAACGGCGGGCAACGGCGAACGCGCAGGCGAGGGTTCGCTGCCGTTCGACCAGTTCGCCTCACGGCTGTACATATTCCACACCGATCCCCTCGAGAACGGCGAGCCCGAGAGAATTCCCGCCGAGGAGATCGAGCGGATCCGGGGATACATCGAGCGGAGTTGGGGCGCAGAACGTTCGGTGCCCCAGGCCTGAGATGCACGATGCGCCCCGAGTCCGTGACTCGGGGCGCATCGCTGTTCGGTCGGGCGTCAGTCCTTCTTGTCGAGCGAGTCCGGCTTGTGCACCGCGTCCTTGCCCGACTTGTCACTCTCGACGCGGTACTGCGGCTCGTCCTTCGATGCCTTCACGGTGCGGCCTGCGGCTTCGGTCTCGGAGGTGATCTTCTCCACCACCGTTCCCTCGGTCGTGGTGCCGTGGGTCTTCCATTCGACCTTGTCGCCCTTGTGCAGTTCGTCTTTCGCCATGGTCAGGGTGTCCTTTCGCCGGTGATGTCTCACGTGCGCTTACCCGCGGGAGTGGCGGCGCAATCAGGTGGTTCCCAGAGCCGGTGCCAGCGTGGTGAACCAGGCTTCGCGCAGCTGATCCTCGAACAACGGCCAGGTGTGCGCGCCCTCCTCGCGCATGGAGACCGTTGCCGGCACATCGGCTCGGCGCAGGGCGTCGACGAAGATCGATGTGCAGTGGTTGACCATCGCTTCCACCACCATTCCTCCGAACGGCGGGATCGCGCCCTCGGGGATGCGATCCACCGGTCCGGGGAGCCCTCGAGACGAGCTGACATACACCGCGGTTCCGCGTAGACGCTCGACGTTGAGCGACGGGTCGTGATCGCGCCACCCCTGACTTCCCGGCAGGCCCCACATGTTGAACGGGTTGTTGAGTCCGCCGGCGATCATCGCCGAGATGCCCGCAGTGGCAAGCGGGTTGGAGGGTGCCGGACACCCACTGAACGACGCGGCCGCGTCGAACACATCCGGGGCCTGGATCGCCAGGTCGAGTGCGGGACCACCACTCATCGACAGCCCCGCCACGCCGCGCCTGCCGGTCGATCCGTAGGCCGCGTCGACAGCGGCGGGTAACTCGCGGCTGAGGTAGGTCTGCCACATGTTGCTGCCGAGCACCGGATCCGTTGTCTGCCAGTCGGTGTAGAAGCTGAAGCGGCCGCCGATCGGTGCGACGACGGTGACGTTCTTGTCCAGGAAGAAATTCTCGACGCCGGAGTTGTTGAGCCACCCGACGCCGTCCTCGTTACCGAGTGCGCCGTTGAGCAGCACCAGAGTGGGTGCGGGTCCACCGTCGGGGGAATGCAGCACCTCGTTGGAGATGACGCGATTCATGGACGGGGAGAACACGTTCAGCACAGCGCGAGTCGCCGACACCTGATGGATGCCGACCGCTCCGGCAGCCGCGTCGGCCGATCCCGAGTTCCCCGGCAGCGCCTGCGCCGTCGTTCCGGTCATCAGCATCGACGCCACCGCGGCGGCCGTCACGACCACAGCGGATCGAGTTCGCTTCTTTCTCTTCTGTCCCACACGCAACATCAGCACCAATCGAGGGTCGCACGAATTTCGCTTCCTACCGCTAACGATCGGATTACGAAACCGATCGGTCCGTTCACTCGCGGCGGTCTCGATCGGCCCGTATCCGCGCGGCCTGCAGCGTCAGATGGTGCCGCTCGGGGATCGACGACGCCTGCTCCGCCGCCTGCACGCACAGGTCGGCAGCACGCAGCAGATCACCGGCCTTCTCGCACAGGTACGCGGCCGCCGCCGTGTGCCGCGGGACGGCCGGATCGACCTCGCCGAGCGCCTCGAGCCCCGCCGCCGGACCGTCGGCCTCCCCGATCGCCACCGCTCGATTGAGTCGCACGACGGAACTGTCGGTGAGAGCGAGCAACTCGTCGTACCACTCGACGATCTGCGGCCAGTCGGTCTCGTTCACAGTCGGCGCATCGGCGTGCAGGGCGGCAATGGCCGCCTGCGTCTGGAACTCGCCCAACCGATCCTGCGCGAGCGCTGCCTGCAGAATCCACACTCCCTCCGCTATCAGCGTTGTGTCCCAACGAGATCGGTCCTGCTCCGCGAGCGGGATGACGTGGCCGTCGGATCCGGTCCTGGCCGAACGGCGTGCGTGGTGCAGAAGCATCAGCGCCAACAGCCCGGATGTTTCCTCGACGTCGGACAGTTTGGCCAACTGCCGGGTCAACCGGATCGCCTCGGCCGCCAGATCGACGGCGCCGGTGTACCCCTCGTTGAAGACGAGATACAGCACCCGTCGCACCGTCCCGACGTCCCCGGGCGCGTCGAAACGCACGTCGCGCACTGTGCGTTTGGCTCGGCTGATGCGTTGCGCCATGGTTTTCTCCGGAACCAGGTACGCCTGCGCGATCTGCCGCGTCGTCAATCCCCCGACGGCACGCAGCGTCAGCGCCACCGCTGCCGCCGGACCGAGCGACGGGTGCGCGCACAGAAAGAACAACTGCAACGTGTCGTCGACGCCGCCCACTCTGCCGGGATCCGGTTGCGCAGCGACTCGATCCTCGCGGGCTCGTCGCGCCTTCTCGGAGCGTTGCGCGTCGAGAAACTGTCGCCACGCGACGGTCACCAGCCAACCCTTCGGGTCTGTCGGCTCGGCGTCGACCCACGTCGAGTTCGCCTGTACCAACGCCTCCTGCACGGCGTCCTCGGCCGACGCGAAATCTGCTCCGCGGTGGACGAGGACGCCGATCACTGCGGGCGTCAATGCCCGCAGCACCTGGGGGTCCATGGTGATCGTCAGTCGGCGATCGTGGGAGGAGCCTCCATGAACGGGCGCAACTCGAGCCACTCGTCGATCGGTTTGCCCCCTGCGCCCGGCGCAGCCGACAGCTGTCCGGCCAGCTCGAGCGCGCGATCGTAGGAGTCGACGTCGATGACCATCCAGCCTGCGATCAGGTCCTTGGTCTCCGCGAACGGACCGTCGGTGACGGGTGGTTTCCCTTCCCCGTCCGAGCGCACCCACGTTCCCTCGGGGGCCAGGGCCTGCGCATCGACGAACTCTCCGGTCTTCTCGAGCTCGGCGGCGAAATCTCGCATGAACTGGATGTGGTCGTTCACTTCGGCAGGGGTCCACCGGTCCATGGGAACCCAGTCGGCCGGCTCGGGGGCTCCGCGGTAGTGCTTGAGCATGAGGTACTTCGCCATGGTGTCTCCTGACAGTCGGTGCGGCCATTCTTGCCGCATTCGACCCTGGGACGAAGCCGGTCCGCCGATTTCTACACGCTCGACGGAAATTGATCAGTGCATCGTGCGCCCTGCCGAGCCGAGCATCTGTGTCGCCTCGACCACCCGAGCCGCCATCGCCGTCTCGGCCGGCTTGCCCCAGGATCGGGGGTCGTAGGCCTTCTTGTTTCCGTACTCGCCGTCGACCTTGAGAACCTGGTCGTACTTGCTCAGCATGTGACCCGCGATGGATCTGGTGAACGCGTACTGGGTGTCGGTGTCGATGTTCATCTTGATCACCCCGCTGGCGACGGCGGAGGCGATGTCTTCTGCGCTGGATCCCGATCCACCGTGGAACACCAGATCGAACGGGTTGTCCTTACCGGTCTCGGCTCCGACGACGGCCTGGATCTCGGCAAGAATTTCCGGGCGTAGGTGCACCGAGTCAGGGTTGTAGACACCGTGTACGTTGCCGAAGGTCAGGGCAGTCATGTATCGACCGCGCTCCCCTGCGCCGAGCGCGGCGATCGTGGCGCGCGCATCGTCGACAGTCGAGTACAACTGTTCGTTGATCTCGTGTGAGACGCCGTCCTCTTCCCCGCCGATCACGCCCACTTCGATTTCGAGGATCGTGTTCGCCTGCACCGACAGATCGAGCAATTCGCGAGCGACACGCAGATTCTCGTCGAGCGGCACGGCCGAACCGTCCCACATGTGCGATTGATACAGCGGGTCGAGTCCGCGTCCGCGTCGGTCGATGGCGTCGGCCAACAGTGGCCGCACCCAGTCGTCCAGATTCTCGGCGGGGCAGTGATCGGTGTGCAGAGCCACCGAGATCGAATAGTGCTGCGCCACTTCGTGGGCGTACTGCGCGAGCGCCTTGGACCCGGCGAAGCGGTTCTGCACGGCGTTGCCGGACAGATAGAGCGCGGTACCGACCGATACCTGAATGATGCCGTCGCTCTCGGCCTCGGCGAATCCTTGCAGAGCTGCGTTGAGAGTCTGCGAGCCGGTGACGTTGATCGACGGGTAGGCGAATCCACCCTCCTTGGCGCGATCCAGCATGGCGGCATACTGGTCCGGACTGGCAATCGGCATGAGCTGTCCTATCTTTCGGGTGCGGCCGGCATGTCGACTGATGGTGCCGTACAGCCGCAGGAATTTCGGTGGGTGAAGGTGGTCGGTACGCGGATCGATCGGGGCGCGTCCTCGCGCCCCTCGATGCGGCCGAGGAGTAGGTCGGCTGCGGTTCTGCCGATCGTTTGCACGTCCTGAGCCGCGGCCGTGAGCCGGGGCTCGAACAGGTCCGACCACTCGAAGTCGTCGTAGCACACGAAGGCGAGGTCGGCGGGAATCGACAAACCCAGGCCACGAACGGCTTTCAGTGATCCGATGGTCATCGAATTGTTCATCGACACCAGAGCCGTCGGCCGATCCGGACCCGACATCAGTCCACGCACCCGAGACTCGGCCACCTCGACACTGGACCGACCGTCGAGGATCAACCTGGGATCCAACTCGATTCCTCGATCGGCCAGTGCGCGGGTATAGCCGTCGAATCGCTCTGTGGTGGAGGAGATCCCCTCGATGCCGCGAACGATCGCGATGCGGCGATGTCCGGCGTCGAGAAGGTGGGTCGTGAGTTCGTACGCCGACACGTCGTTCTCCGGACCCACCTGATCACACGCGACGTCGAGCATCCGGTCGATCAGCACCAGAGGCGTTCCGCTACGCACGATCTCGGGAATCGTGGAGAACTCCGAGCCCGCTGCAGGCGCGAGAATCATGCCGTCGACCTGACGGTCCAGCAACGAGTCCGTCACTCTGCGCTCGGAACGCGGCTCGTCGTGCGAATCACCGAGGATCAGTACGTAACCGGCCTCGGACAACCGCTCCTCGACGGCATGGACCAGGCTGCCGAAGTAGGGGTTGGTCAATGCGGCGATGGACAGTCCCACGGTGTGAGTCCGACCTGCCGCGAGCGATCGAGCGACGACGTTGCGCCGGTAGCCGATCTCGAGAATCGCCGCGTCGACGCGTTGCCTGGTGGCGGGATTGACGTTGCGGGTGCCGTTGAGCACATGTGAGACAGTCGATACCGATACCCCGGCCAGGCGGGCGACATCGTCCATCGTGGGCATGTCAGACGGCCCAGCGCTGTCGGGTCTCGTGGCTTTGTGGAATCGTCATGTCAGCCGCAGGATTCGATCGGCGCGGCGCGCAGTCGACCCGATCAGTTCCGCGTTGCGCTCGTCCGATCCGAGAGCCCAGAACTCCGCATCCTCGTGCGACTTTCCGTAGGCCTCGTGCCGAGCCACCAGCCGTTGGTGCCGAACCTCGGTGTGCGGAGCCAGGAACCAGACCTCGTCGATCATCGCTCGCGCCGACGGCCACGCGTCGGACTCCATCAGCAGGTAGTTGCCCTCGGTGATGACGAGCGGGACAGTCGACGGCACCGGGATCGAGGACCCGATCGATTCCTCGATCTCTCGGCGAAATCTCGGCGCGTACACGACGGGACCACCTGGTTGCTGATCGTGCACGGCCGCGATGAGCCGCGCGTAACCACCGTCGTCGAACGTGTCGTGGGCACCCTTGCGATCGAGCCGGCCCAGCTCGATCAACACCTCGTTGGCAAGGTGGAATCCGTCCATCGGAACCAGTACCGCGAGCTCCGGCCCGAGCGCGTCGACGAGTTGCTGTGCCACAGTGGACTTTCCGGCACCCGGTGCACCGGTCAGGCCGAGTATGCGCCGCTCACCGGACACGGCCAGCTTTCGTGCCAGCTCCACGAGTTCTTCGAGGGTGGCTTCCTGTACGTCCTGGTCAATGCTCACCGTTGTCGCTTTCGAGTCCGCGGATGGGAAGTTCGTGTAGCCACACTCTGGGGCCGATCACCGAGCAGCGCAGTGCGGCAACCCGAGCCGACCTGTCGATGCGCTCGGAAAGAGAGCCTGGCTGCGTGGAGTAGTAGGCATACGCGCCGTGGAACGCATCCCCGGCACCCAGAGTATCGACCACTGCGACCGGCTTCACCTCGACCGATCCCGACGATCCCTCGGACCACCATTCGACGGGCTCGCCGCCGTGGGTGGTGACGACGGTTCGTACGCCGGATCCGACGAGCGCCGCGGCAGAGTCCGCTGTGTCCGAGGTGCCGGGGGCGCGAAAGTCCGCCGAGCACACCATGTCCGTGGCGTGCGGAATCAACTCGCTCATCACCGGTTTCCAACGACCGGCGTCCACGACCAACGTGGTGACCCGCGCCGCCGCATGTTCCGCGGCGGCGCAGGCGATCAGGGGGTGGTGCCCGTCGACGAGAACGACGTCGGCACCGGCAACGACGGCCTCTAGACCCTCCGGCGGCGAGGCGTCGGAGTTGACGGCGTCGGCCGAGACGACCGACCGGTCCCCGGTCGATTCGATCACCGTCACCGCCGAGACGGGAACGGACCTGGTGGAGCCCTCGGCCGCGTCGATCACCCGCACTCCGAATTCCGCCAGGTCGGCCTTGACCAGCGCTGCCACCGGATCGTCTCCGAGCGCGGTGACGAGCACAGCCGTCCCGCCCAGCGCAGCGAATGTCACTGCCGCGTTGGCGGCAGGACCTCCCGCCGCGACGAACTGGGCACTCGAGGTGATCTTCTGGTTGGGTGCCGGCGCTGCCGACACTCGATGAATGATGTCGAGTGTCGCCAGCCCGACGAAAACACCGACCGGACTTGTCGATTCAGAGTCCGGCACGTTCATCGTCGGTCGGCTCCTCCGCGCCGGTCATGAGCGCGACGACCTCGGACATGGTGCGGTTCTTCGGATCCACGACGCCCGCCCGCTTGCCGAGACGGTGGATGTGAATCCGGTCGGCGACCTCGAACACGTGCGGCATGTCGTGGCTGATGAGCACCACCGGAATGCCTCGGTCGCGGATCGTGCGGATCAGATCGATCACCATGCCCGACTCCCGCACGCCGAGTGCGGCCGTCGGCTCGTCCATGATGATCACTCCGCGTCCGAACGCTGCCGCCCGGGCAACTGCCACGCCCTGACGCTGACCGCCGGAGAGCGTCTCGACCGCCTGATTGACCGACTTGATGCCGATCTTGAGATCCTGCAGGTGCTTCGAGGATTCCTCGCGCATCCGCGGCATGTCGAGTCGACGAAAAAGACTGCCGCTGATGCCTTTACGCTTGATCTCGCGTCCCAGATAGACGTTCGACGCGATGTCGAGAGCCGGAATGACGGCCAGGTCCTGATAGACCGTCTCGATGCCTGCCGCTCGTGCGTCGCGCGTGTTCTTGAACGACACCGGCGAGCCGTTCATCAGGATCTCACCCGAATCCGGAATGACAGCCCCGGCCAAAGCCTTGATGAGACTGGACTTTCCGGCACCGTTGTCACCGATCACCGCCAGCACCTCACCGGCCCGCAACTCGAAGTCTGCACCGTTGATGGCCGTGACGCTGCCGTAGGTCTTGACCAGACCACGCGCTTCCAGAGCGAGGGTGGCACTCACTGTGACCTCCTACGTGCGAATTGATCGACGGCCACCGCGACGATGACGAGAATGCCGGTCGCGACGTTCTGGTACAGGCTGTCGACGCCTGCCTGCGTGAGCCCGTTGCGGAGCACACCGACGATCAGAGTTCCGATGAGAGTGCCGATGACGGTGCCGCGGCCACCGAACAGGCTGGTTCCACCGATGACGACCGCGGTGATCGTTTCGAGGTTGGCGTTCTGATAGGCGTTCGGATCGGCGTTGGGGATCCGTCCGAGCGCTGCCCATGCCGCGATCGCCGCGATGACACCGGTCACGATGTAGACCGAGAACAGCACGCGTCCGGACTTGATGCCGGAGCGGTCCGAGGCCTGGGGGCTACCGCCGACTGCGTAAATATGCCTGCCCCAAGAGGTTTGGGACAACGCGTACCACATCACGGCGTACACCAGCAGCATCACCACCACGCCGTAGGTCGTGGAGAAACTGCCGATCTTGAACGAGGTACCCAGCAGCGTCAGTGGTCCGCTCGGCACCTGGTAGGTCTCGGAGCCGGCCAGCAACCTGGTGGCTGCCTGGATCGCGGTGAACGTGCCGAGTGTGACGATGAACGGTGGCAGTCGCAGCATCGTCACCAATCCGCCGTTGATCGCACCGAACGCCACACACACGGCAAGCGTGGAACCCAGTGCGACCACCGGACCGTTCGCGCCTGCCGACTGCGCCATCACGATGGTGCCCATCACCGCCACCGCACCGATCGACAGATCGATACCGGAGGTCAGGATGATCAGCGTCTGGCCGACAGCGAGAATGCCGACGACCACCGACTGCTGCAGAATCAGAGAGACGTTCTGCGGGTTGAGAAACGAGCTCGAGATCGAGCTGAAGACGATGACGGCGATGAGGAGCGCGGCCATCGGCCCGAGCAGCGGTTCACGCAGGATGGTCCCCACGTTGAACCGGCTCGGAGCCTTGGGAGGCGCAGCGGTATCGGTACTCACGAATCAATTCCCTGTGTTCGCCGATACTTCGCGATCAGCCCCAGCAATTCGCTTCGCCCCACGCGGTGTCCTGGGATTCGATGCCGGCTACCGGCTTGTCGGTGACGAGCTGCGAGCCGGTGTCGTTGAAGCCGCTGGGCTTGGTGCCGTCCTGGGCGAACTTGACGACCGCGTCGACGCCCTGCTCGGCCATCTTCGCCGGGAACTGGAGCACCGTCGCGCCGATGATGCCGGACTTGACGTTCGCGATGCCGGTGCAGCTACCGTCGATGGAGCCGATGGTGATCTGATCGGCGCGGCCGGCGGACTGAATCGCCTGGTACGCACCCGCCGCGGCGGGCTCGTTGATCGTGTAGAGCGCGTTGACGCCCGGTGCGCGCTGCAGCAGGTTCTCCATGGCCGTCTGCGCCTTGGTCTGGTCACCGTTGGTGTTCTCCTGGCCGACGATCTCCGACGAGCTGTCGGTCAGGCCCATGCCTTCGAGGAAGCCGTCGTGACGGAAGGTGTCGACCGTGCCGCCCGCGGTGCCGTCGAGCATGATGACCTGGGGTGCAGTTGTTCCGAGCGTGCCCTTGACCCATTCGCCCTGGCTGACGCCTGCGGCCTTGTTGTCGGTCGCGAAGGTGGCGTCCACCGCGTCCTCGGGATCGGTTGCGGTGTCGAGGGCGATGACCACGACGCCGGCGTCACGTGCCTTCTTGATCGCGTCCAGGACTCCGGTGGACGAGTTCGGGGTGATCAGAATCCCCTTCACGCCCTGTCCCACCAGGTTCTCGATCGCTGCGACCTGTCCCTCGTTGTCACCGTCGAATGCACCGGCCAGAGCCACCAACTCGGCACCACTGGAATCCGCCTTCGCCTGTGCGGCCTCGCGCAACTTCACGAAGTACGGATTGGAATCCGTCTTGGTGATGAGCCCGACCTTGACGCTGTCCGAGTCCGAGCTGCTGCACGCGGTGAGGCCGAAGACGAGCGAACCGGCCATGAGCACGGTCCCGATCGTCAGCGCAGACTTCCGACGGTGATTGAACATGTGGACTCCCTTGTCCCCTAGCCACGCGGTCGCGTCGCTCGATTGCAGGAGCCTAAGACCGATACAAGCGCTTGCGCATGCGCTTTCGCGAAACAAACTCGGAGTCTTTTTCTGACCGACCGGCTGACCGGTTCGTGACGGGGGTCACGTGATCGTCGAGTCCCGCCC